>JAGHCH010000028.1 GCA_021160575.1 Thermoproteota archaeon
CTCTATGACCTTAGCGTCGAAGAAGCTTTGGAGACCAAAGTGGAACAAGTAATGAGCAAAGAAGTGCTCTCGGTAGCTCCAGAAAGTGACTTGGGAGAAGCTATAGACGCCACGATCAACAATGATGTCAGCGGGCTGGTGGTGGTGGACAGCAAGGGAGAGGTGGCGGGAGTTATCTCTAGGATAGATATGCTGTCAGGGCTTGTTAGATCCAAGGGTGCTCCAGCGGTACTAGAGATGCTGGTGAAGTGAAATTGGAGAAAAGGCTAGAGGACTACGAGCACATCATAGGCAGAGACGAGATTATGAGCATTCTCGAACTAGCGGAGCGTGTAAAGGGAGCTAAAGTCATTCACGTCAACTCAACATCCTATGGAGGGGGAGTAGCGGAGATACTCAAGAACCTAGTCCCCTTGGCTAAATCGGCTGGTCTTAACGCTAAGTGGGAGGTTATGAAAACCACACTGGAGTTTACCAAGGTTACCAAGAACATTCACAACGCGCTGCAGGGCAACAGGGAGCTCAAGCTCACCGATGAAATGATGGAAATCTACTTGAGTGTCAATAGAGAGAACGCTGAAAACTTAGATTTAGATGGAGATGTCCTTTTCATTCATGATCCACAGCCTCTCCCACTAATAGATTATCGAGGAGATGGAAAGTGGGTTTGGCGTTGCCACATCGACATGTCAGACCCTAACCCACAAGTCTGGAGCAAGCTCAAACCTTACGTGAGGAAGTATGACGCCCTTGTCTTCTCATTAGAAAGGTACGTGCCCCGCGATGTAAGGGGAATGCTGGTTTTCATTAGATATCCTTCAATAGACCCTCTCTCAGACAAGAATAAGCCTCTTCAAGCATCTGAAATCTTGAGGATCTTGGGGAAATTCGACGTTGATCCAGATAGACCGATCATAGGACAGGTTGCTAGGTTTGATCCGTGGAAGGATCCGCTGGGCGTGATAGACCTCTACAAGATGGTAAGGGAGAAAATCCCAGGAGTCCAGCTGCTGCTGATCGGCAGCTTCGCCCATGATGATCCCGAGGGCCTCGAGTGGTATGAGAAGACAATGAAGAAGGCCGAGCCCTACCGTGATGTGCATGTGCTAACTGATAGAGACGGTGTTCGAGACAAGGAGGTGAATGCCTTTCAGAGATCTTTCTCGGTGGCACTTCAAATGTCAATTAAGGAGGGCTTCGGGCTTGCAGTCACAGAGGCGCTGTGGAAAGGGGTGCCAGTGGTGGCTAGAAGAGCGGGAGGAATTCCTCTCCAAGTAATCGACGGAATCACGGGTTTCTTGGTGAGAGAGCTAGATGAAGCCGCTGAGAAGGTGGTAACTCTTCTCAAAAGACCTTGGCTTGCTAGAGAGCTGGGACACGCAGGCAGAGAGCATGTGAAGCGCAACTTTCTCATCACAAGGGACTTGAAGGATTACCTTAGAATACACATTGACCTTGTAGGTAAATGAGGAAGAAGAGTTGCTTCTTTGTCCACCAAAAACACTCGGTGACCATGCCTCACCACGTAACCAGCTATGCTTTCCAGCTAGACGCACCTTAACCTGCAAAGACATGGGCATTAACCATCAGCAAGGCAGATCTGCCTTGCTTAGACCGTCAACAAGCTGGTTCCAGCGTTCTTTCAGTCCAGGAGATCTTGGTTCTCACACCCTTTCTTTGAAAAAGGCCCTCTCCTCGCATCCGACAAGCACACCTTCAGTTTGCTCTTGATTCCGCCTGAACTTTTAGAAAAAAGACAGGGTGAAATTCGTCACCCTGCCGAAGGTAGCACAAGCTGTGGGCTTAGCCATCTTCTTAGTAAGGCCAACTGCCGTATCAAGGGCACTCTAAGTCACTTAATGGATCGCTTTCGAAGAGCAAGCGCCTATGAACGCTTGATGATCAGCTATGTTCAAAGCTTCAAGAGATGCGGCTTGTCCTTGAACCATATCTTGGCGTAGTAGGGGTAGTTAGGGATGGTCTCCTTGAGGATGGGGATGTACATCTTGATCTCCTCTTCGGTCATGAACTGGAACTGGTATTCACCAATGTAAGGTGAGGGGGCACCCATTCGTGAGATGAACTCTATGTGCATGAAAGGATCTCCCTTGTGGATGGTTATCGGAGACCGGTCGTTGCTGAGATTCACCAGCTCTAGGGCTAGTCTGCCTATGAAGCCGCTATGCACCTTAGCTGCGTTGAGAAAGGAGAGCCCCATTCTGCCGTATTTGCTCTTGGCAGTGAGGTAGGCGATGTACTGAGGAGGCGTGTATACTATTTCGTGGGAGACTATGTTTTTGTGCTCTAGATATTGGAGGGTGACATCCTCAGCCACCGTGAGAACATAGCTGTCTCCATCTAGCTGGTTGGGGTTAAAAGGGTAAATGATCTTGTACTTCTCAACGAGTTCCATGATCTTATCTTTCCCCAGCACGCACATGAGCTAACCCTCCACTAGTGGAAGAGAGTTCTTTGTAGCCTAAACTTTAAGCTTTTATTCTCTTCGCTCGAATGAAGAGGACTGAAGCTATGATTGGTAGAGCTATCGTGTAGTCGCAGTAGACGGTGGCTACCTTAGCCTTAGAGGAGATCTTGCCCCAGCTCTTGGCTTCCTCCAAGGTTGCCCCCGATAAGCCCCCGTATTCAGGGACATCGACGGTGATCTGGACAACGTAGCGAAGAGGATGATCAGCTATGAGCGCAGATTGGAAGATGAAGTTCTTGGGCACACCTCCTCCCAAAATGAAGGCGCCGACGGAGCGATCTCGACCTTTGGCGTCGAATTGCAAATTAACTAGCCAGGAGAGATCCTTCGAAAGATCTATCTTCAAGTTGCGCCCTTGAGTTAGAGTCCAGAACTGTACCCCCAATATCGAGTCGTAAAAGGCGGGGACTATGATCTTGACATCTTGCCTAGCAGCGGCGGCGACGAAGGAGTTCTCATCATCAACCAGGGAGCCTAAGTGCTTGAGCAGCTCGTATGTGGAGTAGACTCCATCCCGGAGGCTTTCAAGGGCTTTCTTCAAGAATCTCTCCAGGAGAAGAAAAGACTTGGAGCTCGTATAGAGGTCGTAGATTCTCATGCGACCCATTCTCCTTAGAGCAGCGTCTGGAATAGCTTTCTGCAGCTGATGTACTTCCCCTCCAAGCGCCATGGCAAGATCGTGGGTGACGTTGGCGCCCGTAGTGACTACAGCATGGAAAAAGCCGCTGCCAATGAATTCAGCGATCACTCTTCGGAAGCCAGCCGGGATGAGTGCTCCAGCAAAGCCTAAGAGGCGGATAGTATTCTGATCGCTAACCATCTCTTCTAGGATATCCACTGCCTCAGCTAATGCTCTGCCATTGAAAGCCGTGTAGCGCAGCTGCTTCACGAGGCGGTCGACGTTGGAAACTGGCTTGAAGTCGCGCACCTTCAACGCAGATCCCTCAGCATCGAGAACTTAAATGGTAGAAGGCTTCTTAAATTCTCGGTGTAAGGTGGAGGTGTTACTCGCTTGCAGCCTTTAAGCGAGGAGGAAATCAGCAACTACATTAAAGCTGGAAAGGCGATCCGTGAAGCCAAGAGGAGGGTGCAGAGCCTCGTTAGGGAAGGTGCACGGGTACTGGACATTTGTGAGTTCGTTGAAAAGCTCTTGGAGAGCCTAGGATGCAAGCTAGCGTTTCCATGTGGAGTGTGCGTTAATGCTGTGGCAGCCCACTACACGGCGGGCATAGATGATCAAAAAGCAGTCCCCCCAGAGAGCTTGGTTAAGGTGGATATGGGAGCCCATGTGGAGGGCTGCATAGCTGACAGCGCTATAACTATCAGTATCAACTCAGAGCATGTAGACATGATCACAGCGGCTGAAGAGGCGTTGGAGAAGGCTATTGAAATCATAAAGCCGGGAATGAAGGTATATGAAGTGAGCTCAGTCATCGAGAAGACCATCAAATCCTACGGTTTTAAGCCCATAAGCAACCTCACTGGGCATAAGCTGGAGCCCTACACCGTCCACGCTGGAGTCACCATACCCAACGTCGCTTCCCTAGAAAGCAGAATGGCACGCTTCGAGTCTGGGGGAGTTTATGCCATAGAACCCTTCGTCACCACAAGGGATGGAGGAGGTGAAGTGATCAACGGGGCTGGAGGCAACATCTTAAGGGTAGCGAGGGTGAAGGCACCTAAGGACCCGAAGCTAAGAGAGTTCTTCAACGACGTGAGAACAACCTTCAAGACCCTACCTTTCACAGCCAGATGGCTAGTCGACAAGTGGGGTAAGGAGTTCACCAGAGCAGCGGTCGAGGAACTTCTAAAAGGGAGACTACTCTACGAGTACCCAGTGCTCATAGAAAGACTCAGGAAGCCCGTAGCTCAAGCAGAGCATACAGTGCTGATCTTGGAGAAGGAGGTTATCGTCATAACTTAGAGCCCCTCAGCATCGAGGAGTTTTTCGATTTCCTTTAGAATTCTCTCCGCCTTCTTAGAATTCTGCTTTTCCGTTAAGACGGCATTAGCACCGTCAAGGAGTTCTCTCAACTCTTCAGCTAAATTAGGGAGAAGTTCATCGGTGGCGGAGACCACTCCTTGTAGCTTCTCCGTGAACTGCTCTAGCTCCTTCATCAAGGCTTCCGATAGTTTGCCCTTTAGCGATTCTTCAGATGCCAAGATCTCCTCCAGCTTCTTCGTGAGTTCTCTCAGCTCCCGCCGCTCTTCCGGCAAATGGAAAGCCTCCAATGATGCTGTAGGGACTTTGGGCTAGATAAGCCTTGGCTAAAGGGTTCTCTCTTCGCGGTAGTAGGGCTTGCAGAGAGCTGCTGGCGCACCTATCCTCTTCCTTAGGGTCTCCTTGACCCCTATGAGGAGTACTATTATTGTGGCTATGTAGGGCAGCATTCCTAGGAGGGAGGGATCTATTCCACGAGCTTGTAGGGTGAACTGGGCTGCTTCCAAGCCTCCGAAGAGATAGGCGCCTATCATAGCTCTTAGAGGATCCCAAAGGGCAAAGACCACCAAGGCTATGGCGATCCACCCTCTTCCAGCAGTCATATTCTCGATCCACATTGGGGCGTACACCAGCGAGAGATAGGCGCCAGCGATCCCGGCGAGACCTCCTCCAAGAGCTACGCAGAGGTATCTAACTAGGAAAACGTTTACGCCCATGGCATCTGCTGCCGCAGGGTTCTCACCCACTGCTCTGATAGCGGCGCCCATCTTTGTCTTGTAGAGAACATACCAAAGGATGGCCACGCAGGCGTAGGAGAAGTAGACTAGGGGATCATGGTTAAAGAACCCAGGGCCGATGATGGGGATCTGCGATAGCCCAGGTATGGGAATTGTGGGAATTCGGACGGGGAGAGGTAAGCCCACAAATTTTCGGGCGATGAGAGAGCTTAAGCCTAAACCTATCATGGTTAGTGCCAGCCCGGAGACTACTTGATTGGCTCGGAGAGTGATGCTGACGAAGGCGTGGACGAGGGACAGCAGGACGCCTACAACTGCTGCCGCAACTACCCCTAGGAGGGGATTGTGGGTGACAAAGGTGACCATGAAGCCCGTGGCAGCCCCCATGAGCATCATGCCTTCAACGCCCAGATTTAGAACACCAGATCTCTCAGCGTAGATTTCTCCAAGGGTTGCCAGCAGAAGTGGAGTACCCGCTTCAACTGCTACCCTGATCAGCTCTTCAGTCGCTGCCACTTCAGCTCACCTCGAGGAAGGACTATCTGGTAATTGAGGAGGATTTCGCTGGCTATGAGGCAGATGAGAATTAAGCCGTTGAAGAGGTGGATTACGCTGTAGGAGAGGCCCATTGAAACTTGTATGGCATACCCTCCGACGAAGAGGCCTCCCAGTAGGAAGGACATGAAGATAGCTGCTATGGGGTGTAGCCTAGCCAGCCAAGCGACGATGATGGCTGAGAAGCCATAGCCGCTGGAGATGGACCAGGGGTATATGAGCCTATGGTGAAGCCCGGCAACCTCCCCCACGCCAGCTATTCCAGCTAGGGCGCCGCTGATCAGCATGGTGACGAAGCAGACCTTGAAGAAGCTGATGCCAGCATAGCGGGCTGCTTCAACATTGTAGCCCACAGCCTTCACTTCAAAGCCAAATTTGGTGCGGGAGAGGAGGAAGTACATGGCGAGAGAGGAGAGAATGGCCAGCACCAAGGTGGGGTAGTGGATGGAAGTTCCCGGGATTAGAGGGAGCTGAGCTGTCTCTGGGAATTCATCGGTGATGGGGTATCCCCAGGAGCCAGCGCCTCTCCACGGTCCATAGATGAGATATTCAACTATCTTGTAGGCGATGTAGTTCATCATTAGGGTGACGATGATCTCGTTGACGTTAAACTTCCCCTTGAGGAAACCGGGGATGGCTGCCCATGCAGCTCCAGCTACCGCCCCTAAAATGAACATGACTGGGATTACCACGAAGGATGGGGCATTTGGGAGAGCGTAAAGGGCTACCCAGCCAGCTGCCACCGCGCCTAGGAGGAGCTGCCCTTCAGCCCCTATGTTCCAGACATTAGCTTTGAAGACCAGGATCAACCCAACTGCGCAAAGGAGAAGAGGGATAGCCTTGAGGGTCGTGAAGTACAAGCCTCTCAAGGAGCCGAACGCGCTGATGAAGATGTCATGGTAAGCTGCGACCGGATTTATCCCTTGCCAGAAGAAGATGATGGAGGCTAGAAGGAAAGCGAAAATGAAGGAGGCCGCTGTGACAGCTATAACCGTGGTTCTTGTGACATCAGCTCTCCTGACAAGCTTGATCCATGAGGGCATGGACAGTTTCCTCGGATAGAGGCTATTTGACGCCGACCATCATGAGTTCTATCTCTCGAATATCCGCCTCCTCTACTGGGAAGATGCCCTTGAGCTGCCCTTCATACATCACGGCGATCTTGTCGCTCACCTTGAGAGCTTGCTCTAAGTCCTCAGAGATCATGAGGACTGCGACTCCCCGCTTCTTAGCCTCCAGTAGCTTAGAGAGGATAAAGTTGGTGGCTGCCACGTCAAGACCATAGGTGGGGTTCACAGCCACCATCAGCCTCGGCTCCCCGGAGAACTCTCTAGCTAAGATGAGCCTTTGGATATTGCCTCCGGAAAGGTGTTTAGCAGGGATCTTCTCGCTTGGGGCGATAATGCTGTACTGCTTGATGAGACTTCTAGCCCACTCATAGATCTTATCATACATCACAGTGAAGCGAGTGGAGAACTCCGGTGAACGATACTTCTTGAGAGCGAGGTTCTCGGCCACGCTCATGTCTGGAACTATGCCCACATGAATTCTATCCTCGGGGATGTGAGCCACGCCCATATCTGCCAAGAGCCTTGGAGAGGTATTGGTGACATCCCTTCCCAGGAAGAAGACCTTGCCTCTAGCCACTTTGCGGAGCCCTGTGATAGCCTCTACAAGTTCGCGTTGCCCATTTCCAGCCACTCCGCAGATGGTGAAAATCTCGCCCTGCCTTACTTCAAAGGAGACTCCCTTCACCATCGGCACACCAGCATCGCCCAACACGTGCAAGTTCTCGACTTTGAGTACCACTCCATCATATCGGTGCGGCTCGCGCTTTACAGTGGAGATCATCTCATAGCCCAGCATGAGCCTAGCCAGCTCCTCCACTGTCACCTCCTCTGGAGCCACTTGAGCGGCCACCCTGCCCTTCCTCAGCACAGTGATGATGTCGCTCACTGAGAGAGCTTCCTCCAGCTTGTGAGTGATGAAAATCACCGCCTTACCTTCACTGGCCATCTTCCTTAGCATGGAGAAGAGCTCCTTCTTCTCAGAGGAGGTGAGCATGGTCGTGGGCTCATCCAAGATGAGCACCTTTGCATTCTGCATCAGCACCCGTAGAAGCTCCACTCGTTGCCTCTCGCTGTAGGAGAGTTGCCAGATCTTGGCATCTGGATTGACTTTCATCCCATATTTCCTAGCCAGCTCCATAATCCTAGGCTTGATGACACGGGGTGAGGCAAAGACTCCTACATCGGTTAAGCTTAGGGAGATATTCTCAGCTACCGAGAGAGCTTCCACTAGGCGGGGGTGCTGGTGAACCATGCCTATTCCAAGCCGCATGGCATCCTTAGGAGACTTGATGGAGACCTTCCTACCAGAGACGTAGATCTCACCCTCATCAGGGCGGTAGACACCATAGAGGATGTTCATAAGCGTAGACTTTCCAGCTCCATTCTCCCCTAGTAGAGCGTGGATCTGCCCAGGGTAGATGGAGAGAGAAATTCCATCGTTGGCAACTACCCTGTAGAACTTCTTCACAATATTGCGCATCTCTACTAGAAGCCTAGCCTTTCCGATCTCGATCTTAGGAGACTTCTCCTTTTCTATCAGCTTAAGCTTCAACATCATTCAACACCACACGGAGGTAAAGAAAAGGTGGAGGAAGCTACTCTCCACCACCAGCGGGTATGGTGCCTACGACGTTGTCAACGAACCAGTTCATGGTCCATAGGGCGTCGTGGCCTAGGCGCTCACCGGGATGTACTCTGAGGTTGCCGTCTTGATCGTAGATGGGTCCGGTGAAGGGATCGAAGGTTGGCGCTTCCTCGCTCATCTGCTTGAGCCTCAGCATTACTAGGTCGTAGACGCTCATCTCCTGGCCAGTGAGTTTGTCCTTTACCTTGATCTGCTGAAGCACGGGCACCAACTTGGGGTTGATAGGCACACCATAGTCGCAGCCAAGTTCAACGGCGCCCTCCTTCAGCATCCACCAGTAGTCCACGTTTTCGAGGTTGGTGGTGTTATAGACGCCTAGGGCTACCTTGATAATGATGTCTTCATAGATCTTCTCCCAATGCACCAGCTGACCGCTTACACAAACGTCTGGACCATACTTGAGCATGGGGCTGTAGTGTGCGAATACGTAGACTGGCTTGCCTTCTTCATACTTTTCTTGACAAACGGAGACCACGGTTGGAGTGTCCTCGGTGAAGGCTAGGACATCGCATCCCTCGTTGATAAGGGCTTCAGCGGCTTCACGGGCCTTGGTTGGGTCATACCAGGCGAAGAGCCATCGAACATGCACTGTGGCGTTAGGGTTGACCTCCTTTACTCCAAGGGCGAAGGCGTTGATGTGCCTAATCACTTCGGGTATTGGTTGGGCTGCCACATAGCCTATCTTGCCAGTCTTGGTGAGGGCACCGGCCATTAAGCCGTTGAGGTAGTAGAGCTGGTAGAACTCGGCGAAGTAGGTGCCCATGTTGGGCTTCCTGATGTAGCCGGAGCAGTGGAAGAAGATCACGTCGGGGTGCTCATCAGCAGCTTCAGCGGTGGGGTACATGTGGTCGAAGCTGGTGGTGAAGATTAGCTTGCAGCCTTGCTGGATGAAGTTCTCGATATACTGCTTGCAATTAGCCTTGCTCACGCTCTCAGCGTACATGGTGTCAAGCCAGTCAAACTTCTTATCCACGTAGAGCCTACCCATGTTGTGGGCGTGAGACCACCCATAGTCGCCTATAGGGCCTACGTAGATCCATGCGGCTTTGAGCTTGGGCATTACCGTGAGACCTAGAGGTGCCACGATCTGCTTAGCCTCTTCCACAGTCTTGGGAGTCGCTGGCACTTCCTTCTCAACGATCTTGGGTGGAGCAGCAAAGTAGCCTACTACACCAGCTACTATGGCTACTACAATGATGGCTATTACTAAAACACCGGTGGTTCCAACTGCTCTAGAGTCCATGCACTTAGATCCTCCGTGAGCGATTCTTTTGCCTAAGTGGTATAAAATTTTCTAACAAAAATGCCGTAAAAGTTGACATAATTGTTGAAAAAGACCTCCAAAAGAAATCATGGAGCTTCAGCTGAATCCCTCGTTTTAAGTCGCCCTCTCAAGGAAAAGCGCTCATCGCTTTTAAGCATGGCTAGATAAATTTTGAGCTAGAAGTAGGAGTAGAATTTTTAAGAGTATGCCTAGCAGTATAGGCAAAAGTGTAGAAAAAGAGCTAAATTATTTGCACGGTTATGGTGCATGGCTGGTAAGCGAGAACCCAGTAGCCTTTCCCTGGCTGCATCTTGGTTTGCTCAATGTAGTCTTCGCCAGTCCAGCCAAATACCGCTGGGTAGAGGGCTTTGGGTGGAACTACTTCGGTGACCTCTCCTGTACTGGTGGGGGCTCCAATGAGATGCCACCCGGCTGGAGAGAGATCCAACGTGAGTGATTGGAGGAGCGGTCCAGTAACTGTAACTGTTCCCTCTGCTGAGGCATACACCCAATAGCCTATTCCGGGCTTTAACTCATCTACGTAGACGTAGCTTTTAGTAGTGGAGTTCCAAGTGACAGCTTTTGTTATGCCCAGATCTCCAAAGAGGTCATCTACTGAGTAGGTGGCATCCACGGGAAGGCTGATTAGGTTCCACCCGGGAGAGAGGGAGATCTTGCATTCGACGACCCCCACAGCAAAGCGAGCCTCGTCATAAAGCACACCATCCCTTGAACCAGTGTCCAAGGTAATCGTAGCCTTATACACCTCTGTAGGAGCATCGTCTGGCAGTATATAGGAGAATGCTCGATAGGTTTTGGATAGCTTGAGGCTGTCTGTGTAGGCTACACTGCCATTGGGGTAGTAGAGTGTGAAGTCAGCGTACTTTACGTCGGAGCCATCGATTTCAAGTTCCGTTAGCATATTTCCAAACTCGTCGGCGATATCCCAAAGGAAGAGGATCTTCTCTCCGGGATTGTAGGATTCCTTGTCGGTTGCAATGTAGGCTGAAAGGTTGCCACCCCACTCGAGGATCTTAATGGTTCCAGCCGGGCGCATGTCGATCTTCGGAGTTGGAGATGAAAGGAACTCCATTTCATAGTAGGTGTGCCCAACGATGGTTCTGGGGGCTAGCAGCTTGACAAACCATACGGCGGGATTGACCAGCATGTAGGTTCTGCAGAGGTCGGCGTCGTGGTGTCCGCTCAGCATTGCAGGCGTGTAGAAGGAGTAGAGCTCAAGGGGCACTAGTTTAATGTAGGCGTGTTCACCCTCGCAGACCTGCTCGTTCTTGGCTGGGTGGAAGACTCCTGTGAAGTTGGATAGCTGATCGAGGCTTGGAGCGAATGTAACCGTGGTGTCTTCCGATATGGTGGAGATGTTGTAGAGGGCGTAGTGGTGATAGCTGGCTTTGCATACTCCACCAGCACATGAGTAGCGTATTTCGCGGTGCGAGATGAAGATGCCATAAGTTGCTGGGGTAACAACTATGTTCGCTGGGATGTCGGCTCCATCTGCGATCTTGCATGCCACTGGATGGTAGCCGTACTTGTCGGTGATATCCATCACCACGAGGTCCAGCTCCACCCATTCCATGGAGTCGCCAGTGTAGAGGTAGGCGTCTACCGTTAAGCTAGCCCAGGAGATGTCTTGGATGTTGAAGTCTAATTGAACCTCGCTGTCATCCAGCACCTCTACGTGCTGCTGGAAGAGGAAGAAGTAGGGCTTACGATCCTGCCCGTTCACGACAAAAATCGTGTAGTTGGATGCCGGAAGTTCAAAAGAGGCAATACCAGAAGAGTCAGTTTTGTAATCATACCATAGCCTCTGGTTCTTGTTCTCGTCGAAGATCATTACACGGGCGTCGGGTATGGCTCCAGTGTTGTTGTAGACGTGGACGGTTACAGCACCGTCAGCTGTGCACTGAGAGATCACCAGAGTTGCCATGAAGACAGCGAGAAGGGTCATGAGCAACGGGAAAGCCGCTCTCATAACCCTTCAACTTCGCCTTCTCTAAGCAGTTAACTAAGTAATCAGATAGGGAGAATTTCCTAAAAAGCAATAACAAAAAGTGGTAGGAGATCCAGATTTGGGAAGGATACGCTAGGCTTCTAGGTCTATGAAATTCCCTTGCACTGTGTCTAAGAGTCCTTTATCAGAGATCCTTAGCTCTGGAAGGACTGTGAGAGCTAGGATGGACATGGTCATGAAGGGGGATTCGATGGTGCAGCCCAGCTGCCTCCAAGCCTCCTTCAACCTCTCTACCTTAGCAGCCACCTTCTCCACAGGCTCGTCGGACATCAAGCCAGCTATGGGTAGCTCCACTAAGCCTAGCACCTCTTCCTTTCTGACGGCTGCCATGCCTCCGCCCACCTCGGCTAGGAGGTTACCTACATAGGCCATGTCCTCCTTGTCCACTCCCATGATGATGAGGTTATGGCTGTCGTGGGCTACCGTGCTGGCAACGGCGCCCTCCCTTATGCCGAAGCCCTTGACGAAGCCTAAGCCGATGTTGCCAGTCATCTTGTGCCTCTCAACCACAGCAATTCTTATGACATCTTTCTCAATGGAGGGCTGGATCTCTCCATCCACCACCGGCAGCTCCTCTATGAGGTGCTTGGTGGGCACTTCGCCTTCTCCAACGCCGATGACGTGGACTCTGGTAACTCCTTCCTTCACCTTCTTGCTCCTAACGGTGAAGTCGCTGGCTTCCAATGGCCTCTTGAGCTTCACAGTCTTCTTCACATGCTCCGGGTAAGTGAAGCGGGGGATGTCTATGAGAAGCCTTCCATCCTTGGCTACCACCTTGCCGAAAGCTATCACTAGCTTGGGATCCACTTGTGGCAGCGAGCCTAGCAACACGATGTCAGCATACTTCCCGGGGGCTATGCCTCCAACCATGTCATCCACTCCATAGTACTCGGCTACGTTGAGTGTTACCATCTGGATGGCGGTGATTAGGTCGCAGCCCTCCTCGATAGCTCTCCTCACAGCGCGGTTGAGATGCCCTCTTGAGAGGAGGTCTTCGGGGTGCACGTCGTCGGTGATGATAATGAACCTCCTAGAGTCGACGCGGGTTTCTGTGATCGCTTTGATCACCTTGGGGAGGTCATGCCAAGCAGAGCCGTAGCGCAGCTTGGTGTAGATGCCTAGCCTCGCCCGGTTGAGGGCTTCCTCCTTGGTGGTGGCTTCATGGCAGGAGCCTATCCCACCAGCAGCATAGGCTGCCAGCTCCCTGTACCCTAGTCCAGCTGCATGCCCGGTGACAGCCTTCCTATGCTTCAAGGTGGCTTGAATCTTAGCGTGAACCTCCTCGTCTCCCCCTAGGAGACCATAGTAGTTCATCATCTCCCCGAGGCCATAGACCTCTGGCAGCGCCATGAGTGCATCCACATCCTTAGAGGAGATCACTGCACCAGCGGTTTCGAAAACTGTGGTGGTGGGGACGCAGGAAGGAACAGTGACGAACACCTTGAGAGGAAGGTTTCGAGCCTCCTCAATGAGCAATTTCACCCCTTCTACCCCTAGGACATTGCCTATCTCATGGGGGTCGGCGAAAATTCCAGTAGTCCCCCAGGGAAGCACGGCTTTGGCGTACTGGGAGGGGGTGATCATGCTGCTCTCAATGTGAATGTGCCCATCCAGGAAGCCGGGAACTGCGTAGAGGCCCTTAGCGTTAATGACCTCTGTGTTGGCACCTATGCAGTGGCTGGCTGAGGAGCCGACGTAGGTGATTCTCTCCCCCTTTATGGCGATGTCCATGTTCTCCATAACCTCGCCAGTGTATACGTTGACCAGCGTCACATCCTTGATGACAAGGTCAGACTTCACTTCGCCTAGAGCCGCCAGTGCTAGAAGACGCGTGTCATAAACCCTTGAAATGGGCAAACAAAGCACCTCTGGAGGAAAGCCTCTATTACATAGGCGATATAAAACTTTCTAGCAGTTAGAAGAGATATTAACATAGATGTTTAAAAGAGCTGAAGACCGCGCTTTAAGAGGCAGAGGATGCATAGAATCATACGCGCGGAGGGATTGAGCTGTGAGCTTAGTTGAAGAATTAAGGAGGAAGGCAGACCCTATTTGGAGGAATATCTTCCAGCACCCCTTCGTGGTGGAGCTCTATACCGGGAGGCTGCCTAAGGAGAAGTTCAAGTTCTATGCCTTGCAGGACTACAGGTACCTTGTAGGATTGGTGAAGGCGCTTACCATCATAGCCTCCAAGGCGGAGTTTCAGCTCGCTAGAGAGGTGATTAAGCTAGCTCACGCCGAGGTAACCACAGAGTTGGAGAGCTATGAGAGGCTCTTGGGGAGGCTTGGCTTCACTATTGAGGATGCAATCAGTGTGGAGCCCATGCCAACAAACATCGCCTATACCAACTTCATGGTGGCAACAGCCTATGAAGGCACAGCTTGGGAGGGTTTGACGGCGCTCCTCCCCTGCTTCTGGAGCTACATGGAGATAGCCAGCGTGCATCAGGAGAAGCTGAAGGAGAACTCGGTGAAGCTCTACGTGGACTGGGCTTCAGTATACCTATCTAGAGAGTATATAGAGGTGGTGGAGAGGCTGAAAGAACTCTTAGAGAAGGCGCCGCCTAGCCCAAAGCTCGAGGAAATCTTCACCATGGCTAGCCGCTACGAGTACATGTTCTGGGATGCCTCCTACAGGATGGAGCGGTGGCCTATATAAAAGAGCGGAGGCACATTAGTATGTGAAAATGCCTAGAAGAAGTATTCATAGAGCAGTTTCATTATATGTGCTCATGCTCCTCCTCTTAGCTGTAGCAGCGCACTTCTTCGGCATTTATGACAAAGAGTTCGAGAAGAGTTTCCCCATTGCACAGGTGGATCGAGAAGTTGCTCCACATATGTCGGTTAGTCTCTCCATTAAAGACTTCATAAGTGCAGCGCATGAAACACTGCTCAACGCGTATCCGCAGAGGGAATGGCTTACCGGGTACGTCATGTGTTGCTTTGAAATAGGAGTAGCATGCTCAGCTATTGGAGGGAAGCAACATAAGGCGCACATCTGGATGTATGAGCATGACAAGAAGCTTATCGGCATGCCCTGCAACGGGGTAACGTGTCTACCACCCAGCCTCTATAGCCGGGTGGATAGCCTACGCATCATCAACAATGCCAGCCGCCCTCTATATGTCTCCTTGGAGTTCAGCACTAGGGCCATAGTCTTCAAGAGACCCTACGCGCCTTTAGCCGCAACCTTAGCTGGAGCTGCTTTTCTATGTGGCGGTGTGGCCACGGCGGATGTTTACATGTGGAAGAAGAGGAGGAGCATGTCAGTCAGTGTCTGAAGAAGGAAGATCAAGCTGGAATGCAAGCCTTTTAGAGTGAATCCAGCTTTTCCTTAGAGGGCGCTTCACAGAAATGCTTCCACTCAGCTGAGATGTCCAGCTGGCTGGAGGGAGAAGGGTGGCTGCCAGGATGAAGAAGGTGTTGGACAGCCTCTACTGTGTGGATACTACGCCGAAGGAGATCACTGGATTCACATCAGCCTACATCCTAGTTTCCCAAGAGAATAGAGCGGTGATCGTTGAGCCAGGGCCATCTAGAGGTGCTGGAGATCTAATGGAGGCTATTGAAAGGCTTGGTGTTGATCCAGTATATGTTGTCCCCACGCACGTGCACTTAGATCATGCGGGGGCCACTGCCAAGCTATTGGAGAGATTCCCCGGAGCTAAGGTGCTTGTGCACCCTAAAGGTGTTCCCCATCTCGTGGAGCCGGAGAAGCTGTGGATTAGGACGAAGCTAGCTTTGGGGGATTTTGCAGAGTATATTGGGGCTGCAGATCCAGCTCCATCTGAGAGAGTGCTAGCTACTGAGGATGGACAGAGAGTGGTTCTCGACGACTTGGAGCTGGTGGTTCTCCATACGCCGGGGCATGCAAGCCATCACCAGGTGGTTTGGTGGCCAAGTCGAAGAGTAGTGTTTCCCGGAGATGCGGTGAACATGGTTTTCAAGCATGTAGAGGTGCATGTGCCAGCGACGCCTCCTCCCTTTAAGCGCGACCCCTATCTTAGGAGCTTTCAGAGGGTGAAAAAGCTGAACCCCGAAGTGCTCGCTCTAACCCACTTCGGTGTCCATGCATCGGCTCAGCGGCTTCTAGACAAGCTTGAAGAGCAGCTGAAGCTTTGGCTCAAGACTGTTGAAGAAGAGGTGCTGCAGGGAGTGAAGGAGGTGGATGCAGTCTATGAGAAAATAGCTGAAGTTGACCATAACGCTGCTCAAGCAGAAGGATACATTAGGGCTCTAGCGAAGCTCAGCGTGAAGGGCATGATTCAAGATTTGCTGGGAGGGCATGGATGAGGATGCCTCTAAAGGGGCTGCTTAAACTGCGTTAAGCTTATTATGGCAGCTTCACATCAGCTAACATTGATCATTATGAGAAGAGAAGCCCAGCTATGGCTTGCAGCGGCTCACGAGGATCTCGAAGACGCTGAAGGAATGCTGTCTAGAAGGAGATGGTTTAGAGCCGCCTTCTTTGCACAGCAAGCTGCTGAAAAAGCGCTTAAAGCCCTTTTCTTTGCCGTGAGGAGGGAGGGGCCCCCAAAACTCCACACCGTTACAGAGCTTTACCTCCTATTAAAGGAGGCAGGCTTCACTCTACCTGAGGATTTGGAGGAACAGATCTATGTGCTGAACAAGTATTACACGGTGACTAGATACCCGGATGCAGCTAACGGATTGCCCAGCCACTCAGTGGATAGAGAGGAGGCTGAAAGAGCTGTTAGAATAGCGACAAGAGTTGTGGAGGAATGCGCCGAGAAGCTGAAGAAGCAGTGAAGAAGCTTTTGGAAGCGCTTTTAAAGGTTATCAGCATTGAAGAGGCATTCATCTTCGGCAGCAGCGTGAAAGGGGATTGGCTCAAGGAAAGCGATATAGATCTCATAGTGGTTTCAAGGGATTTCGAGGGAATGCCCTTCACTAGGCGGCTGGACCTCATCGAGGAGATTCAGTGGAAGCAGAGGATAAAGCCGCACATCGAAGTTTTCCCATATACTCCAAGGGAGCTTCGAGAAAAGATGGAAACGAGTGTTGTGATCAGAGATGCTTCAAGGTATTGGAGGCGTGTGCAGAAAGTTAAGTTAAGTGGGTGAAGATGTTTCATAGCAACCTTCTGCAGCTTCCTCGAGAGGAGTTCTCAGATTTAGCGAGATGTTTGGGACTTAGCCAGCTTTTTAAGGCCTACCTATTTAGAGCCTTCAGAGTTGGGCGTATGCCGCTTAGGCTTCCCGATAGACAGAGGATTGTCGTGGATGCAAGCCAGCTTCCGTGGATTCTTCTCAATATTGCGCACATCTACTGCTATGAAGACTATGAGTTTGTGGAGGAGGTGAAGCCGCGAAAGGGCTGGATGGTAGTGGATGTAGGCGCCTATGTGGGTGTCTACACCTTGAAGGCGGCTCGCAGAGTGGGATCTAAGGGGCGGGTGGTGGCTCTTGAGCCGCATCCAGCTAGCTTTCGGCTTTTGAAGCATAATGTGGAGCTAAACCACCTGGAAAATGTGAAGCTATTGCCCTATGCTCTTGCCTCCTCTAAGGGGAGGAGGAAGCTCTACTCGCCGCGGTATAGGGCGAATGCCTCTCTCAACCGGGAGTATGCGGAACTCTGGGATGAGAGGCTTGAAGCCTTCGAGGTGGAGTGCTTCTCTCTAGTAGATCTCCTAGATCTTCTGAGTATTGACCGGGTGGATCTCTTGAAGCTGGATGTGGAGGGAGCTGAGCTTGAAATCTTGGAGGCAAGTGGCGAGGCGTTGAAGCGCATTGAAAGGCTGGTGATAGAGACGCATCTAGATATCTGCAGCTTTGAGAAGTTGGAGCGGCTTCTAGTCAAGTATGGCTTCACAGTCTCGATGAAGTTTGATGAGCTGGCTCCCAATCAAGCATTTCTCGCAGCGGTTAGGTATAGCTAGCTGCCTTGAAGAGAATAGGCATTGATGAACTGTGGATATGGGTAAAGGTAGCCTTTTTCAGAGAGGTGGTTAGCGCAAATAAGGATGAAGAGGGCAGAGTAGGTGTTAGCTTTGACTGAGTTCTTGGAGGAGGGGTATTGGCTGTGAAACTGTATCTGGTTCAGCATGGCGAGGCTAAGCGCGAGGAGGAGGATCCAGCTAGACCTTTAACGGATAGGGGTAGAGAGGAAGCGGAGAAGATGGCTGCTTACGCCGCTAGGATAGGGGTTAGAGTTGAGAGGATAGTTCACAGTGGGAAGCTGAGAGCGCTGCAGACAGCGGAGATCATGGCTAGGCATTTGAAGCCCGTTAAGGGAGTTGAGAAAGCGGATACCTTAGAGCCTCTAGCGGATCCCAAGGTGTGGGCTGAAAGGCTCAAGGAGGTCAGCGAAGATTTGATGCTGGTCGGGCATCTACCCCACCTCAGCAAGCTGGCGAGCCTTCTCCTCACTGGCAGGGAGGATGTGGAGCCGGTGAAGTTTAGGATGGCTGGGATAGTCTGCCTTGAGAGGGATGAGGGCAAGTGGAGGGTTCAATGGGTGGTGAAGCCGGAGAACCTTCCATAGGAGGTGATCGGGGATGGAGGAGTATGTGGTAGTATACGTTACCGCCTCAAATAAGGAGGAAGCCAGGAAGATCGGCGAAGCTTTGGTTAAGGAGAGGTTGGCGGCTTGCGCTAACATCTACCCGGAGATAGAGTCCATCTACTGGTGGCAGGGGAAGATGGAGGAGAGCGGAGAAGCCGCACTCATATTGAAGACTAGGCGCAGCCTTGTGCCGAAGGTGATTGAGAGGGTGAAGCAGCTCCACAGCTACACGGTTCCATGCATCATAGCACTGCCCATCGTTGAGGGATACGAAGACTTCCTGAAGTGGATAGAGAGTGAAGCTCAGCGATAGAATGGACTTGAAAAGGCTATGCGTGAAGAACTCAGAGCCTTTAAAGGAGTGAATCATCATTAGTTCATAGTGGTAAGAAAAGATGAGAGAAGAAGCCCGCAGACTGTGGCTTCAAGCCCTAGAAGACTTGGAAACAGCGAGGATCATGCTGGAGACGCGTAGGTACTACGCTTCAGCCTTCTTCTCCCATCAAGCTGCTGAAAAGGCGTTGAAGGCTCTCTTCGTCCATGTGAAGAAGGAGATCAGCCCTAAAACTCATAATCTCCTAGAACTGCTTGAGCATATGGGCATTGAAGATGAAGAAATTGTTGATGCAGCCATGGAGCTGAACCCTGAATATGTGGTTTCAAGGTATCCAGATGCCGCTAATGGTGTTCCAGCGCAGATGTATAATGAGAGGATTGCCAAGGAGCGTTTCGAGGAGGCTCGGCGTATAGTGGAGTACTGTGAAAGGAGGCTTCAAGGGCAGTGAGTACCCCAGAGGAGATAGCGAGGATCATTAAGAAGCACTACCCGGATGCCATGGTATTGCTCTTCGGCTCGAGGGCTAGAGGAGATTACCTAGTAACCTCGGACATCGACCTAATAGTGGTTTCGAGCAGGTTCAAGGGAGTGGAGTTTGTGAAGAGGCCGGTGCAGGTGTTGAAGGTTCTCTATCGGGAGGGTGTGAGAGCTCCACTCGACCTCCTCTGCTATACTCCAGAGGAGTTTGAAAGGAAGAGGCGTGAAATAGGGATTGTGAGGGAGGCTTTAAGGACTGGAGTTATTCTAGCCAAGTAGAACAAGGGAGAAACTCGACGTAGAGGATGGTTGACGAGCTTGGTGAAGGAGATCTACGCCAAGTCAATCATCAACAAGCATAGAAGGCGGGACAGCTGGTTTCTCGACGACTACTCCTTGAACCCCTATCAGCTCTGCGAATTCAACTGCCTCTTCTGCTACATTCGGGGCAGCAAGTATGGTGGAAACCTCGTTAGAGAGCTAGCGGTGAAGGTGAATGCCCCAACCCTTACTAGAAGGGAGCTGGCTAAGCTTGCTGAGAGAAGAGACTATGGCTTCATAGCCTTAAGCTCCGCCACTGAACCCTGGATGCACCTCGAGGAGCGCTATCAAGTGACAAGGAGGTGCTTGGAAGCCATTTTGAAGTATAGGTTTCCAGTGCACTGCCTAACAAAATCTCCTCTGATCTTGAGGGATCTAGACCTCCTAGAGCAGATAGAGAGAGGCGGTACTGCCCCCAGATTTGAGGAGGCTTGGACACGGCATGCTGATCACCATTTCGCTCTCCACTCTAGATGAAAGGCTTGCATCCATCTTTGAGCCAAATGCCCCTAAGCCGAAGGAGAGGCTAGGGCTCCTCCAGAAGTTGAGGGAAGCTGGCTTCCATGCTGGAGTTGCATACATCCCGGTGCTGCCCTTCCTCTCAGACACCGATGAGCAGCTGGAGGAGATGGTGAAAGCTGCCAAGGAGTTTCAGGCGAGCTACCTCTTTGTAGGAGCTTTGACTCTTGAGGGCGCTGGCAGAGAACTCTACTTTAAAGCTTTGGAGAAGTACTTCCCGGAGCTGCTGCCTCAATATGAGCAGCTCTATCGATTCAGCCAGCCCAGCGGCAGTTATCAAGATAGGCTTCATAGAAAGGTGAAGGAGCTCTGCGTAAAGCTGGGTGTGAAGTATCATATTCTCTGAAGGAGGCTGGGAGGAGGGCTGAATGAATAGATCCCTTCTAGCGATCGCTATTCTCCTCTTAAGCCTCCTCTCAGCTGTGCAGACAGCTAGCTGCAGTGGAGATGCCAACCTCTCAGCAGTGAAGAGCTGGGTTTACCAGCTGCAGGATGCGGATCCAAGCGAGATAGCTGGCTCGGGCTTCGACTTGGTGGTGATGGATTACTCATGGGATGGCACCGAGGAGGGAGAGTACGCTCCAGAGGAGATCGCCCAGATCAAGGATGCGGGGATGATACCGGTAGCTTACATCTCGATAGGGGAGGCGGAGGACTACCGCTTCTACTGGCGGGATGAGTGGTACGAAGATCCGCCGCCATGGCTTGGGAAGGAGAACCCGGAGTGGGAGGGCAACTATGCTGTAAAGTACTGGTATCCGGAGTGGAAGCAGATCATCTTCAGCTACCTCGACAGAATCATCAGCCAAGGCTTCCGCGGAGCCTACTTGGACCGCGTGGATGCCTTCGAATACTGGAGCAACAGTAGCAACGGCGAAGACTTGTGGCTCCCGGAGGACGAAGCCGCCAGGAAGATGATCAACTTCGTAGTAGAGATAGCCAACTACTGCAGGGTGGAGAAGGGAGTGGAGGACTTCATCATTATCCCCCAGAACGGGGAGAGGCTCCTGGAATACGATGAGAACGGCACCTTCC
>JAGHCH010000047.1 GCA_021160575.1 Thermoproteota archaeon
AAACCATACGTCGTGAATCTAGTGGATACCCCTGGGCACGTGGACTTTACGGGGCACGTCACCCGCTCTCTCAGAGTAATGGATGGCGCTATAGTGGTCGTAGACAGCGTTGAGGGTGTCATGACACAGACAGAGACTGTGGTGAGGCAAGCTTTAGAGGAGAGGGTCCGCCCACTTCTCTTCATAAACAAGGTTGACCGCCTGATAAGAGAACTCAAGCTCACTCCCAATCAAGTGCAGGAAAGGCTCATGCAAATCATCCGAGACTTCAATGGCTTAATAGAGTTGTATGCCGAGCCTGAGTTCAAGGATAAGTGGAAGGTCAACCCCGCCCGCGGCCAAGTCGCCTTCGGCGCAGCGCTCCACAAGTGGGGCTTAACTGTACCCATCGCTCAGCAGAAAGGTATCAAGTTCAGTGATATCGTTGAAGCCTACCAGAAGGGCAAGGAAGCCGTTGAAGAGCTAGCCAAGCAAATCCCCCTAGCAGACGCAATCCTAGACATGGTAGTTGAGCACGTTCCCAACCCCATCGAAGCTCAAAAGTATCGAGTTCCCAAGATTTGGAGAGGCGATCTCAACAGCGAAGTCGGTAAAGCCATGCTCGAATGCGATCCTGATGGTCCTCTCGTGGTCTGCGTCAATAAGGTAGTTGTTGATCCCCATGCTGGCGTAGTGGCAACTGGAAGGGTCTTCAGCGGCACAGTAACTGAAGGTGCTCAAGTGTGGCTCATAATGGCCCGCGACGAAGCCAGAATCCAACAAGTAGGGCTCTACATGGGTCCCTACCGTGAAGTTGCCCCAGAGGTCACCGCTGGAAATATCGTCGCTATGCTCGGCTTAGACAAAGTCAGAGCTGGAGAAACTGTTGTCGAGCTCTCGCTGAAGGGTTCCATGGTGCCTTTCGAGAGGCTTCAATATCTCACAGAGCCCGTAGTCACGGTCGCCATAGAACCTAAACATAGCCGAGACCTACCAAAGCTGATAGATGCCTTGAGGAAAATGGCTCTAGAGGATCCAACCCTCGTAGTCAAGATCAACCAAGAAACTGGCGAATACCTGATCTCGGGAATGGGCAGCCTCCACCTAGAGATTGCTCTCTGGGATCTGCAGCAGAGAACTGGCGGTATTGAAGTGGAAGTCTCGCCGCCCATAGTTGTCTATAGAGAGAGCATAAGAGGCAGCGCTGGACCCTTCGAGGGTAAGTCCCCTAATAAGCACAACCGCTTCTACATTACTATAGAGCCCCTTGACTCCAAGACCATTGAGCTGATCCAGCAAGGCAAGGTCACTGATGAGCAAGATCCGAAGGTTAGAGCAAAGATCCTCAGGGAGGAGGCTGGCTGGGATACTCACGAGGCTAGAAACATATGGGCTGTCAGCCCACACGTCGATGTATTCGTCGATGTGACCAAGGGTATCCAGCATCTCCGAGAGGTCAAGGACACTATAATTAACGCTTTTAACATCTGCATGGATGAAGGACCCTTAGCCAGAGAGCCCATCAGAGGAGTTAAGGTAAAGCTGGTAGACGCCTTGGTGCACGAAGACCCCGCTCACAGAGGTCCAGCTCAGGTCATTCCAGCCATTAGAGATGCCCTCTTCGCAGCCTTCCTCTCAGCCAAGCCAGTGCTCCTAGAGCCCCTACTCAAGCTAGATGTTCGAGTACCGCAAGACTACCTAGGAGGAGTAACTCGCATTATCACTGGCAAGCGCGGGCGCATCATCTCCATCACCCAGTCAGGGCAGCTCATGCACGTTATAGCTGAAATCCCCGTGGCAGAAACCTTCGACCTCTCCGACCAGCTGCGTAGCGCCACTGCAGGTAAAGCCTTCTGGGGCACAGAGTTCTCCCGCTGGGCTCCACTGCCCGAGAGCCTCATGATGGAGATAGTCAGAAAGATCAGACAAAGGAAGGGCTTGTCACCAGAGCCGCCGAAGCCAGAGGACTTCATGCCAATATAAAGGCTCAGAAGAACCTTTAAAGCAGCTCCCCGCAAGACTACTATTTGGTGCGGCCGTGGTCTAGCCTGGTTTAGGACGCAGGCCCCCCAAGCCTGTAATCCCGGGTTCAAATCCCGGCGGCCGCACCACTTCTACAAGATTTTCAAAGCCCTTTCATAGGCATGAAGAATTATTGAGGCAACAACCCATGTATCGAGGGGTTTCCTATAAACAGCTATTTTTTCATCAGCCATCTCTATGGTTCTAGCCGTGAAGCTGCCATGCTGGAATCCTCCCACTATAACTAGGGGCTTCTCTTCTTCGGCAAGCCTCCTACCTAAGACTTCAGAGCGTATCATCCTCCCCTGTTCGGTCAAAAGAAAGATCATGGAGGGTTTCACCTCCTTTACGAGCTCCCGTAGGGTTCCCTTCCTCAATATGATTAGTGGTTCCCCCTTAGGAGGCACTCGGCCTTCCTTGAAGAGCTGCTCCATCAAGCCGACGAATCTTGGATAGCTTCTCGGAATTCTGGTGTCTGGTCTGATTCTTATGATATAGTCATTTATGGTGTGAACGAAGGTTCTAACGTGCCCTTCGAGGTTGGCTGGACTTCCTAGGATTTGTAGCAACGTAGTGTGCACTATGTCTGGCCTCCCCCTCTTCCTCATGTTGGGCAGCCTTTTCATAGCTGCATGGTGCAGCGAGATGTCCAGCAGCATTTCCAAAGGTTTCTTCCCCATCTTCTCAGCATTTCTCCGTACAGCTGGGTGATCGGCTATCTCCTTCGGCACGGTCTCCAGCGCTGCCTCCGCTAGTACGAAGTGGAGCACGCTGGTCTTCGCTTGAATACCCTTTTTAGGCATGGAGTAGCCACCTAACTTTCGTGGAGGCTGTAAGCTAACTTGAAAAGATCTTTAATAAAGGATATCGCAAGGCAGCGCATTGCAAGGCTGCTGAGGTTCGCCGATGAAGTGGTCTCCATAAATCCAGAGATAGCTAGAGACTGCGTGGAGGAAGCCCTAGCCATAGCTAAGAGGTGCAGAGTGCGGATCCCCCGCTTCTGGCGTAGGCGGATCTGCAAGAAGTGCCATACTCTTCTCAAGCCAGGTGTAAACTGCCGTGTAAGGCTTAGAAAGAGAAGGTCCCCCCACCTCGCGGTTACATGTCTCAACTGTGGATATATAGCAAGGTACCCCTACAAGTAAAGAGGTGGTGCTACATAGTTGAGAGTTTCAAGGCGCAAGCTCAAAGCAAGGGAGCCAAAGGTCACTCTGCAGATAGGGAAGTCCGGGTTGTCCGAGGGCTTCCTCAGAGAACTTGATAGACAGCTCGATGAAGCTGGCTTAGTCAAAGTGAGGTTTCTTAGAAGTGCGCGTCTCCTCTACGAGTATAAGGATCAGCTGCTCCAAGACCTTCTCTCTAAGGTGAGGGACGCAGAGCTGGTGGATTTCCGGGGCTTTACAGCCACACTATATAGGCCTAGGGAGAAGCGTCGGCGAAAGACTTTATATAGAAACTCCACGTAGTCCTTCCCGCCAACACTCTATGAGGGATACGCCGTGGCGACGGTCTTCCATGTACCGGCGGACAAGCTTATCAAAGCTGTCGCCGAGTACCTAAAGGAGAATGTCAAAGAGGTTAAGCCGCCACCATGGGCTGCCTACGTTAAAACAGGGTTTTCTAGGCAACGTCCTCCAGCAGACCCCGATTGGTGGTACGTTAGGTGCGCTTCTCTTCTTCGAAGAGTATACATTGAAGGGCCTATAGGGCTTACAAAACTGAGGATCCACTACGGTGGAAGAAAGAGGGGCCGAATGCGCCCTGAGCACTTTGCTCCGGCGGGAGGAGCAATAATCCGCAATGCCCTCCACCAGCTGGAGCAAGCTGGCTTGATAGAACGCACTCCTCGAGGAAGAGTAATAACTCCTAAAGGGCGCTCTCTCCTAGATAGAATAGCATATAAAGTTGCTAAGGAGCTGGTTAAGGAGATTCCCGAGCTTAAGAAGTATCTTCCTCCCATTGAGAAAAAGGTGTAGCGTCATGCCGCCTGAGTATGTGGATGAAGAGTTAGAGGCCCTCCGAAGGAGGAAGCTGCTTGAGCTTCAGCGCAGGATTGCTGAGGCCGAGCAAGCAGAGAGGGCTAGACAGGAGGCTGAAATGAGGAAGCAGGCGGTTCTAAGAGTCATTCTAACCCCTGAGGCTAGAATGCGTCTCAACAACTTGAAGATGGTTAAACCCGAGCTAGCCGAACAGCTTGAGCTTCAATTAATTCAGCTAGCCCAAGCTGGACGGCTTCCCGTTCCATTAACCGATGAGCAGCTAAAGGCTATTCTCGCTCAGCTGCACAGCAAGAGGCGTGAAATTACTATAAGAAGGATCTAGGAGGTTGCTTCGCATGGCTTCTCGCAAACCTGCTGCAAAGAAGAGGCGGCTCATCCGCGCGGGTAAGTCAAATTCCTCCGTGCCAGTATGGGTTATTGCAAGGACTAAGGGCTATTTCAGGAGACATCCCAAACAGAGGCATTGGCGGCGCAAGAGGCTGAAGCTGTAGGAGGGGTTCTTTCGTGAGTGAGGAAGAGCGAGTAGAAGAGTTTCCCACTGAAGAAGAGGAGATTAAGGGGGCAGAGGAGGAAGTAGAGGAGGTTGAAGAGAAGCCTAAAAGAAGAGCCTTTGCCCTTCCCTTCCGGAAGAAGGAAGAGGAAGAGATTGTAGAAGAGCGGGAGATGACCATAAACTTGAGGAGAGCCTATCTAGCACATGGCTACAATATTGCCCCCCGCGCTGTGCGGCTGGTTAAGAAGATTGTTATGAGGCATCTCAAAGTGGATGAAGTCAAGATAATGCCGGAAGTGAACCAGCTCCTATGGAGCAGGAGCAAGAGGAAGGTAGTTCACCGAGTTAAGGTTAAGGTTGTTAAGACCAAAGACAATATAGCTAAAGTCTACCTCGCGGAGGCCAGCTCCTAGTTGGGCATTCTAAGAGCGGAGATCTACGGCAACGCCAACATCGGGGCTTTCACCATCTCCACCGATAAATACTCTCTAGTTCCCCACGATGCTCCAGAAAAAGTGATCCACGCTCTGGAGAACACCCTTAAAGTCAAGGCCATTAAGTGCACTGTAGGTGGAAGCGTTCTCTTAGGCGTCCTTGTAGCTGGGAACTCTAAGGGACTCCTCCTTCCCCACTATACTTCAGATGAAGAGCTAGAGCTTCTTCGCTCTGCTCTAGGTGATGTCGAGATAGCCTTCCTACCGAGCAAGAAGACCGCCATAGGGAACATGGTGTTGGTCAACGATAGAGCGGCCCTCGTCCATCCTGCCCTTGAGGAGAAGATTGTTCAAGTGATTCGTGACACGCTGGACGTGGAGGTTGAAAAGGGCACGATAGCTAATTCCCCCCTTGTAGGAGCGGTAGCTGTCGCTACGAATAGGGGGCTTGCCGCGCATCCTATGGCAAGCGAAGAGGAGCTGGTTTTCCTACGAGAGCTTTTTAAAGTACCCGTTGACGTCTCTACAGTGAACTGTGGCTCTCCATACCTGCGCATAGGCATAGTAGCAAACTCACATGGAGCCGTCGTAGGAAGCGAAACCACTGGTCCCGAAATGGCTAGACTTGAAGTAGCCCTTGGATTCGTGGAGGTGGTGACATGAGCGAGGTGAAGACTTTCCGGATCTCTGGAAAGATGCGGCTAAGCATAGATTGGGTTCCCTTCTCAAAGGAGATCAGAGCCCTTAAGGAAGAGCACGCCTTAGAGAAGCTCTACAGCCTCCTAGGCAGCAATCACAAGGTGAGGCGAAACCTAATAGTTATAGAGAAGATCGAGGTTATCTCATAGCCAGCTATCGCAAGGGGACATCGCAATGTCTGAGAAGAGGCAAGAAGCTGAAAAGAAGGCTGAAAAAGCGGCGGCTGAGCTGGAGGGGCTGGTCGCTGAGTTCAACTACTTAAGGTCGCTAGCTGACGGGCTTCAGCGCAGTATAGAGATTCTCAACACCGCTTTAAGCGAGATCTTCATCGCTAAGTCGACACTTGAAGAGGTAAAGAAAGCTGGTGTAAATTCAGAGATCCTAGTTCCCTCTGGGGCAGGGTCTTTCACTAGAGCTGAGGTGAAGGATGCCTCCAAGGTGTTTCTAAACCTAGGCGCTGGTTATGTCGCTGAACTGCCCGTAGAGGACGCCATATCTAAGCTGGATGAGCGCGCTAAGCAAGTGCAAGAAAGGCTTTCTCAAACTCAAAATCAGCTTGTTCAAGTTGTTAACAGGATGAATGCGGTGCAGCAGAGAATTAACGAGCTTTACAGTAAGCTAGGTGGGAGAGAGACGGGTGTTCAATAAGATACGCCAAGCTCTCACAACACTCGTAAGCGAGATCTCCACAAAGGAGCTGTCAGATAAGGAGCTGGAAGAGCCCCTCTGGAATCTTCAGCTTTCTCTAATAGAGAGCGATGTAGCCGTCCCCGTAGCAGAAGCTCTCTCTGATGCTGTGAAGCAGAAGTTGTTGGGATTAAAGGTGAAGCGCTTCGGAGCAAAGGAGGAGGTAGCTGAAGCCGTTAGGAAGGCTGTTAGGGAAGCTCTTTTAGAGCTTTTAGAGAAAGCTTCTCCCATCAACTTGCTTGAGAAGGTGAAGGCTAAGAGAAGCAGTTCTAAAGACCCCTTCGTCATAGTGTTTGTAGGAGTGAATGGCACTGGCAAAACCACGACTATAGCCAAGATTGCCAAGTACTTATCTGATAATGGTTTCACCGTGCTCCTTGCATGCAGCGACACCTTTAGAGCTGGCGCTCTAGAGCAGCTTGAAATGCACGCTAAGCGTGTCGGAGTCAAAGTAATCAAGCACCGTTATGGGGCAGATCCCGCTGCTGTAGCCTATGATGCCATAGCTTCTGCTAGAGCTAGAGGAATAGATGTAGTGCTCGTTGACACCGCCGGAAGAATGCAAACGGATAGAGGGCTCATGGACGAGCTTAGAAAGATAGTGCGCGTCTCGCAGCCTGATCTTGTAGTCTTTGTTGGAGACGCCTTAGCTGGAAACGACGCTTTGGAGCAAGCCAAGAAGTTCGAGGAAGCTGTGGGCATCGACGCCGTTGTTTTAACCAAGGTGGACGCCGATGCACGTGGCGGAGCAGCGGTCTCCATCGCCCACGCCATAGGAAAGCCCATAATATTCCTCGGATGCGGACAACGCTATGAAGATCTCATTCCCTTCACCAGAGAGTGGCTTGTAGACCGCATCATGGGAGGATCCTAAAGCCTAAGACGACAAGCTTTTTAGAAGCTTCAACTATCCACCTATGACTCAAAAAGAAATTCAAGGGAAGGGGATGAAGTAAGTTGAAGTCTCTTAAGGGAAGGGATCTCCTCACACTTCTAGACTTCACTGGAGAGGAGGTTCGGAGCATCCTAGAGTTTGCAAGGAACATGAAGCTGGAGTTTAAAGCCGGGCGCCTCCACAACTACCTCGCTGGGAAGTCCATTGCACTCATCTTTCAGAAGCCCTCGACTAGAACTAGAGTATCCTTCGACGTGGGCATATATCAGCTTGGAGGGCATCCGATATACCTTGGTTGGAGTGAGCTTCAGCTGGGCAGAGGTGAAACTATAGCCGACACCGCTAGGACTCTTGACCGCTACGTAGATGGGATCGTCGCCCGCGTCTACAAGCACTTCGATCTCGAAGAGCTAGCTAGGTATGCTGATGTCCCCGTGATCAACGCTCTAAGCGACCTCTATCACCCCTGCCAAGCACTGGGAGACTACCTCACCATGTGGGAGAAGACGGGGAGAACAGAAGGACTCAACGTAGTATTCATAGGTGACGGCGCCAACAACGTCTGCAGCTCGCTAATCGTAGGCGCGGCCAAGCTGGGCGCCAACATCACTGTATGCTCCCCTAAGAAGTACTGGCCTAGACCTGAACTGCTTGAAGCCGTCAAGAAGGACTTCGAAGTCCATGGAGGACAGCTCCGCCTAGTCGAGTCCCCGACTGAAGCCGTGAAGGATGCCGACGTAATCTACACCGACGTCTGGGTTAGCATGGGGATGGAGGCTGAAGCCGAGGAAAGGCTCAAGGTGTTCCAGCCATATCAAGTAAACAGCCAGCTGCTCTCTAAGGCCCCCGACGATGTAATGGTGATGCACTGCCTACCCGCTAAAAGAGGGCTAGAAGCTACAGACGAAGTGCTGGACGGCCCTCACTCGATAATATGGGATCAAGCAGAAAACAGATTACACGCACAGAAGGCAGTGCTAGCACTTCTCATACCATAGAAATGTTTTTACTTCCCTTCTCTCCATGAAGCTTGGGTGTCATCCCTTGCCCTTTCTCCTTCTCTACTCCTCAAAGGACCCCGCCGGAGTGAACATCGCCGAAAAGTTGAGAGACCTTTTCGACTTTGAAGAGGTTTCTGAGCACCTCTGGAAACACTCCAAGCTGCCCATATTCCTAACATGCACCGATAAAGAGCTAATTTACTTAGATGGCTTTAACCCCCCCATGAAGGATGTTGAACTCCTCGTTTTCCTATCTCGACATAGCAGTGAAGCTGGAATTCCATGCCTCACTGTCCACGTCTCCGGCAACCTCTCCTCTCAGGCTCTCTATGGTGGGAGGCCAAAGGAGTTAGCTGTGGCGCATCCTACTTTCATGTCTTCAGCTCTCATATACTTGGATGAAACCCGAGAAGATTTTTCCCTCAATTACCAAGTCTCCCTCGAAGCAACTCACCATGGTCCTTCCTTGATATCAATCCCCTCCTTCTTCATAGAGATTGGAAGTTCCATCCAGCAGTGGAAGGACTTTAAAGCTGGAGAAGCCATAGCTCTCTCGGTGATGAAAACACTTGAAAAGCCGTTTGATCTGCCTCACAGCCTTGGCTTCGGCGGAGGCCACTACCCGCCGAAGATCTATCTCGACATAGCAGTGAAGCTGGAATTCCATGCCTCACTGTCCACGTCTCCGGCAACCTC
>JAGHCH010000075.1 GCA_021160575.1 Thermoproteota archaeon
GCTATAATCTCCCCGGGAACCCCTCTAGCCCACAAGTAGAGGGCTTCAGTGCAATCTACTCTTCCTGAGCTCACATAGTTCTCCATTAGGCCCGCAACTTCATCTTCTCTAGCCAAGAAGTGCTCCCTCTACAATATTCTATAGTGCGCTTTTTCCGTAAATGAAGCTTAAGGTTTAATTTTCGGAAACTGCATGTTACTCTACTGGTGCCCATTCATTGCTGGTAGACCGCTATGGCCGTCCAGTGGATAGGCTTCGAATCTCCGTAACACAGCGCTGCAATCTCAAGTGCTTCTACTGCCACAAAGAGGGGATACGGGAGACCGGAGGACCTGAACTCTCCCCAGAGGAGCTATCAAAGATAGTTGAAGTCGCCGCCTCTCTCGACATAAGAAAAGTGAAGCTCACTGGAGGAGAGCCCCTCGTACGCGAAGACATAGTCGAAATAGTATTCCTCCTCTCTCAACACGGTCTCCAGGATCTCGGAGTGACCACTAACGGAATTCTACTATCACAACTTGCCTCGTCGTTAGCTGATGCTGGGCTTATGCGAGTAAACGTAAACCTACCATCCCTTAAACCAAGCAACTATCGAAGGATCGCTGGAGTTGACAGATTGCATGATGTGCTTTCAGGCGTCAACGCAGCTAGAGATGCCGGGCTAACTCCCATCAAGCTCAACTACGTGGTCTTGAAAGGCCTAAACGATAACGAATTTTTCTCTATGCTGAATTACGCTAGGAAAGTTGACGCAATCCTCCAGGTCATAGAGCTGGAGCCCATGGGCTCCGGGAGATCCGTCTATGGAGACTACCATGCGGATCTCAAGCCTTACGAAGAGTGGCTACACCAACACTCTTCAAAGATCACCACCAGAAGCTTCCACCTTAGAAAGCAGTACCTTGTAGACGGCGTATGGGTGGAGCTCGTGAAGCCTATTCATAACCCCCTCTTCTGCCTTCACTGCACAAGGCTCCGCCTAACCTCGAGCGGCAAGCTCAAAACATGTCTAATGAGTAACGATCCCGAAATAGACCTTAAACCGCTCCTAGACAAGTCAGAATGGCGTGAACTTCTACGCGAAGCCTTCTTGAAGGCTGTCGCCCTACGCAAGCCTTTCTACCAATAGCCTTAAACGTAACGTTATATACTGTGAAAACCAGATGGTTTCCAACCTCCCTTGCAGCTTAAGGTGAGCTTGTTGAGCAAACTCCCCAAAAGATGGGCTCCTTCAGAAGAGCTCCCAGAAACTCCTACACCACTGAAGCCCAAAATTGAAAAGGCAATCAAGCTGTTACAACTCCAAATCAAGAGGCTTGACGCTCGCCGAGAAGAACTCATGCTGAAAGACAAAGCCCTCTTCAACACCATAGTCAAGTACTACAGTGAAGGCGACACTGGACATGCCACCCTCTACGCCAACGAACTGGCAGAGCTGCGCAGAATCATCAATGCCTCCCTCAGAGCCAAGCTGGCATTAGAGCAGATTCTTGAGAGGCTCACCACCATCAAAGAGCTAGGAGACGCCATCATTGCGGTATCACAAGCCTCTCAGATTATAAAAGGCGTGAAGCCATCCATCACCTCCCTCCTCCCAGAAGCTGAGGAGGAGCTAAGCAAAGTTGATGAGCTGCTCTCCGGAGTTCTAACAGCTGCAACACAGGTTGGGGTTCCTGAAGTTGCAAGCTACATGGTCTCTGAAAGCGCAGAGCAAATACTCCAAGAAGCCGCTCGAGTAGCGGAGAAAATCCTCAAGGAGAAACTTCCTGAACTTCCTGGAAGCCAGCTTGAGAGTACCTCTGATCAGTGAAGCTTTTTTGAGTAACAAAGTATAAATTGCGTAACCTCTTCCTCTTCCCGCTGGTGCTCTTCAGTGCGGGGCGCTAGAACTAGGGCATTCCACATTCCTCTCGTCGCCCTCTTCATAGCCATGGTGGGTATCCTTGAGCTATTGCCCAAGCCTAGAGCACCTTGGGGTATGTCCATAGATTTCGTCGCAGTTCCTGTGCTCGTAGCCTTCTTCCTCCTTGGAACACGATATGCGTTGGCAGTCTCCGTAGGCATGCTAGTTATCCTCTCCTTCATAGGTGGAGGTGCCTACATAGGAGCTACCATGAAGTTCACGGCTACACTCCCCATGTTCCTCATGCCAGCTTTTCTTCTCTACACCCCCCTCTTCAGTAGCTCCAAGTCGCCTAGAGCATATGCCCATCTTCCAAAGTACTTAGCAGCGGTGGCTCTAGCCATTATGGTGCGCTGCTTAGCCATGATAGCCCTCAACTACTACTGGGCAGTGCCCCTCTTCCTCGACATGCCCATTGAGGAGGCCATTGAAACGTACTTCTTCGGAAGCATTTGGGGCTTCGTCTGGTTTGTCTCCTCCATGAACATAGTCCAAGGAATAGTAGACGCAGCCGCTAGCTGGCTCATAGTCTTCGGCTCAAAGCTTCACGAAAGGCTACCCAAGCTTAGCTGACTCCTTCAATTCATTAAAAAGCCTGCTGCAGAGCTTATGAGCCTTAACAGCCCACTCCACAGCTTTTTCAGCCAATTTACGGTCAACAACTTCATCTGGAGAGAGCATCTCCAGCTCATTACCATACATGCTAACTTCCCTCATACCCGTCAACTTCTTCGACGCCTCCCTCAACTCTGGAAGCTCCCGCCGAAACCAGCTTGGAAAGCGCTCCTCTACTTCGCCTAGAACATCTGATACGTCATGCTTCCTCGGATACTCCACTCCCACAACTCTCAGCGCAGCCTTTAAAGACAGCTCAACACACTCCTGAGCAAGCCTCAGCGCGTACGCATTCAACCCATCATCCAAGGCTTCCCTTGCATGGCGAAGCCTCGCGTTAGCTTGCTTCAAGTAGGCTTCAGCCACCTTGAGAAGCTTCAGAGCCCGCCACCTCCTCGGCTTTAAAGCCGGGTCTTAGATCCCAATACCATGCATTCTTGCCGATAGCCACCCTCCTAGCACCTATCTCCGCCAAGTATCCCCTCAGCCTTGAAAGAGTTCTTTCAAGAAAGCCATTTCTATCGTGTATAATAATCCCATCAACCGTCACATCAAGAAGTATCAGCGGAAACCTCTCCACCTCTCCTCTCCTCAGAGGGAGAATGCTCAACCCCGTGTGCACTTCATACCTACGAAGCCTCTTCAGCTCATCAGAAACCATTTCCTCAATCTCACACAGCGCTTCAACCCTTGAAGCTAGGCTTCCACTAAAGCTGTCTGAAACTGCTAGGATGTCGAGATCGCTATCCAGCCGAGCCGTTCCACGGGCAATCGAACCATAAATGCACAGAGCTTCAACTTCAAAATCCCTAATCAAGTGAATCGCTACATCACTGATCAACTGCAAATATCTCTCCTGCTTGATTTTGTCGAGGTTCTTGATAGCTCCAGAGGCCAAGTACAACAAGCTCTCCGGCTTGAGCACTCTATACAGCCTAGGCCTAGCTCTACTGTGATAGAAGAGGACTCTAGCAGCGTGAAGTCTACTGAAAGCTATGCTCAACTTCTCTCTACTCTGCCCAAGAAGCTTCATTGCCTCAGCAAAGGTGAAGGGCTCAGCTCCAAAGTTCACGTAAACTCTAGCGTAAAGCTCTCCAAGCCAGCGCGGCAGCCACATAACTTTAACTATTTATTAAGGCAAACAAATAGTTTACCTAAATCTTCAAGGAGCCTCCTTCGAGATGCGCAGAAAAATCGTTGCCCTCGCAGCAGCCCTAGCACTTCTATTCTTCTCGGTATACAGCTTACCCTTCCTCTATGATCGCATCCATACCTACACTATTTCCATCAAGCCGGGCAGCGTGATCGTCGTGGTTTCCGACCTTCACATAGAGAACAATCCAAGAAATCTCTCTGCTATCGGAGCTTTAGTGAAGAGCACTAATGCCTCTCTCCTCGTAATAAACGGGGATCTCTTCGATGATCAATACGGCAGAGCCCTTGATCCCAATCTCCTAGTTGATGCCTTCAAGAGAATGAATCTCTCCACTACGCAGCATGTTCAAGTGATCTATGTGCTGGCCCTTTACAGCCATGACCCCTTCATTGATTCCCCTACAGCCACCTTAAATGCGAGCAGCTTTCAAGTGCTTGCGGTGAAGGGTGCTCTCCTCCTAGAGGCTCCATCGGAGCGGATTATCCTCCTACATGGTGACTACGCAATTCGATTTGGCTTCATTGCTGGGGTTCTCGACATGGCTTCTCACGGCTTAGCTCTCGGGAGGATGGCTAGAATGGTTCTTCATGTTGAACCTGATTGCTGGGTAGCTGTGGGGCACTCTCACATTCCCGGAATTAGCTATGAAGACCGCGTAGCCAATACTGGCACTTGGCTAAATCGTTTCATAGATAGCTCTGACACCGCCCTAGTGGTCAAAGTTGATGAGCTGGGCAAGTTGCACCTTAAATTGGTTAGCATGAAGGAGGCTTAGCTGTAGGCAACGCTATAACATGCGGCTGCCATAGATTCTTGACTAGGAGCTGGTGTTACATGAGCTATCGCTTAAGCGGTAAGGGGCCAGTCTTCGAGGGCAGCATCACCTCAGTTAAGGTTCCTCGAAGAGGCTACAAGTGGTATGGCGTAGTCAAAGTTAGAACTGAACATCTAGGCGAAGTTTCCCTTCTCATGACAGGCGTGATTGCGCAATGGCTTCTACCCGGTGAGAAAGTTAAGATCACTCTCCTCGAGGAGCCCAAGGTAGTGGACTCCTCCAAAATCCTAGGCTTCAACGATTACCTCCTCCATAGGCTCTGGGGCTTGGACTGGGTTCCAGTATGGCCTCCTTTTCAAGAGGAGTTCACTCTTCCTAGGAAAGATCCCTTGACTGGGAGAACTCTCTATCAATACCATGTAGTGGCTAGGGAAGCCCTAACTGAGCATGATTATGAGGAGGTTGTTGGATTAGAGCAGTATCATTATGCTTCCAAGGAGGAGCTGGTAGCCATCTGGCGCTGCCTCCTCTGCGGCGAATACGCTGAAGCCAATGCTCAGCCGGAGTGCCCCCGCTGCAAAACCCCCATGAGAATCCAAGAGATCAGAGGCTCCCTCCCATCTTCAAGGTTCCTGGTCCTAGAGCTCAAGAGCAGACAGCCCTACGAGCCCAAAGTAATCGCCTACGTCAGAGTGGATACCCCCATTCCGTTGATGTCGCGTAGACTTACTCCCCAAGGAGATAGAATTGAGCACATGATACGTGAAAAGGTGTTTCCTAAGGAGTGGTTCCACCCAACCTATTGGCCTCAAGTCTATCAAGAGTGGCAGAAGGTGGTATCCCGCTACAGAGACCTCGCCAAGCTCTATGGCAGATCGCTCGCCATGGCGATGGTGGGCGAAGAGATCGCTGAAGAAGCCTTGAAGCGAGCCAATACAGCTGCCGCTAGGATAGCGAGAGTCGTTGTGCACCCCGACTATAGAGGAGACGGCTTCGGAGTCCTAGCAGTAACCGCTGCTCTGAAGTGGATTAAAGAACGCCGAATTCCCGAGATGCGGAAGCCAAAGCATGTGGTCGAAACCATCGCCCAAATGGCTAGATACAACCCCTTCTTCGAGAAAGCTGGCTTCAAGTACATGTGGGAGACTAGAAGCGGCCGCCCAGTGCTCATGTATCCTCTCACCCCCGAAGCTGAGGAGAAGATCGGCAGCTTCCTCTCCAAGGATCCCTACGCCAGCAAGCATGGCGGGAAGCTCTACCGCTCCCACTTCGGCGAAGTGGAGCCCCTCTCCGCCCCCATAAGGCTCAAAGGGTTAACCAAGATGTACTCGAGCACCCTTGATGTGCAGAGGCTTCCAGAGGATTTACAAGAGGTGCTTAGAGCCTTCGGCGTCGAGAGGCGTGTTGTAGAGCGCTACGTGGTGAGAGACGCTAACCTAGAGATAGCTCCCCGCGAGATAGCAGTGGTGGTAGGGGCTTCTGGCGCTGGCAAAACTACGCTTCTCCGCATGATAGTCGGAGGGGCTCTAAAGCTTGAGGATCCCGGATATGTACCTTCAAGCGGCAAGGTGGAGGTTCCCGAAAACGCCAGGCTAGCCTACCTTTTCCCTGGAGAGCACGAGCCCAGCTTCGGCGATGAACCTCTCTTGGAACATGTTAAAAGGAAATGCGGCGACATCGCCTTAGCCGTAGAGATCCTCAACACCGTGGGACTCTCAGATGCCGTCTTCTACAGAGCAAGATTCCAAGAACTCTCCACAGGGCAGAAGGAGAGAGCCAAGCTCGCAAGCCTCCTCGCAGAGAAGCCAAACCTATTAGTGATCGACGAATTCACAGCCCACCTCGACGCCTTAACCGGTAGGAGGGTTGCCAGAAAGCTCGGAGAAGTGGCCAAGAGAGCTGGAATAACTCTCATTGTAGCCACCAACAGACCGGAGATCATCGATGCTCTCTCGCCAACAAAAATGATCTACGTGGGCTACGGAGCCTTACACGCTGCGGCTCCTCAGCTCCCCTCCCGCTAGCCCTACACAAGCCATCGGAGAGCCCAACAACATAGAGGTAAAGGTCATACCATCTCCCAGTGCTCTCTTCATCAAGAACTGTAAACTTCTTCACTGGAATCCATCCCGGAATCTTGAAGTCAACTGAAACAACCCTAGCACCTCTCGGAAGCTGGCAGCTCAACTTAGGTGCCAAGAGGCGATTCAAGCTGGTGAGCTGATACAAGGTAACTACATCCGCCTTCGGCAGCTTCATCGACAGGATGTCTCCATGAAGAACCTTCACAAACTCTGCCACACGACTCTTGAAGGCATTAAAGAGCGCTTTCTCTACTAAGTCTCTGCGAATCTCCACGCCAACAGCTCTGGCGCCGAAATCCCTTGCGGCAGCCACCAAGAATCTACCGTCACCGCATCCCAGATCGCAGACAAGCTCCCCTGGCTTCACATCTGCTACTCTGAGAGCCTCCCTCACCACCCTCCAAGGAGTAGGCACAAAGGGGGAGACTCTCCCAGCCATACCAAATTCTCCAGCTAGAAAGGCAGCTATTTAAACTCCACTGAAGGGGAAAGTATGGGAGTCGAAAGAGCTAATGGGAGGTTGTGGATGAGTGACGGCAATGGTGGAATTCACCGTCCTTCCATTAGGCACCCCTAGTACCAGTGCGAGGCAGTATGTGGCTAAAGCACTTAAAGCTCTCAAGGATGCAGGCTACTCTTATCAGCTCACTCCTATGGGTACTATTGTGGAAGCTACCACCATCGAGGAGGCTCTCAAAGCTGTAACCGTAGCGCACAACTCCCTCTTTGAAGAAGGGGTCCAAAGGGTGGTCACAGTAATCAAGGTGGATGATAGGCGGGATAAGCCGGGCACGCGTGCACAAGGAAAAGTGGAAGCAGTCCTCTCAGAGCTCAGAAAACTTGAAGGAAAAGATTAGGGGCTGGGTTTCCTTCTGCAGATGGTCTCTAAGTCACTGAAGATTCCCATAGTAGTATCTACCACGCCTACAGCTGCTATAGCTTCCCCATCCTTAACCACAGGCACCACTAGCACTGGAATCCCCTTGTAAGCCCCCTCCTTTGGTATCGTCTTAATCACCTTGCAGTCTTTAATTGCCTCCTCAAGTATAGGGCCCGTGTAGTCGCAGTCAATAACCCTTCCACCCTCTATCCTCACTCCACGCCTCTCCTTAGTCCTCATCGTAACTGGCAGTCTGTTGAGAAGCTCATGAATCGCCATGGCTAGCGCCAAGTAGTCCTCTGGAGGTGAGTCCTTATCTATCTTGATCAACAAGCTCCCTCCAACAGTAACTATACAATCACTTAGCGTTAAAACCTCGCGTCCCTTCATTTCAGTTTTATAAACTCAACTTTAAGGCTGGGCACCTCAAGCAGCGCTATGGTCGCATCGCCAGTTAAGTAGCCGCAACACTCCCCCGGATTCGCAATGAGTCCTGAACTCAGCTTCGTGCATTCAAACTGGTGGGTGTGCCCGCACACCACTACATCGTATCTCCCAGAGAGAGCCAATGCCTCGACAATCTCCCGGTGGAACCCGTGGAGCAGCGCTATCTCAATGCCTTCCACTTTCACTACTCCAAATTCTCCCCTCAGTTCTCCACCAATCTCCTCGTACTTCCTTTTAAGCCCCTCAACTTCGCCGTCAACATTTCCTAGGACACCTATTAGCTTTGCATCCAGCTCCGCGAACTTCGCCACTGTAAAGGGCGCGTTATGATCTCCTGCATGCAGCACCAGCTCCACGCCTCTCCTTTTAAACTCCTTCACAGCTTTCTCCACATTAGAGAGGTTATCATGAGTATCCGCGATCAAGCCCACCAGCATCTCATCTCTCCCTCCTAAACACCCATCACTTGAACGACGACCCTCCTCCTGCGGCTTCTCACATCAAGCTCCAAGAACACTATCTGCTGCCAAGTGCCCAAGATAAGTTCCCCCTCCACAATAGGCACTGTCAAGCTAGGACCTATCAATGATGCTCTAACATGGCTGTGCCCGTTATGGTCATGCCACATCTTTTCGTGCTCATAGTACAGGTCTCTAGGAGCAATTCTCTCCAGAATGTTCATGATGTCCTTCTTCAAGCCCGGCTCATACTCAATGGTGGTGACAGCCCCAGTAGATCCTGGAACAAAAACAGTCGCTGTTCCATTCAGAACCCCAGACTCCCTAACAGCCTCTCTAACCCTCTCAGTGAGATCTATCACCTCTCCCTCTCCAGAGGTATTGAACTCAAGGGTCTTCGTGAAGACCTTCATGGAAACCACCGCGAAGAAAACTCTATGCAAGGAAAGATTATAACCTTCCCAAATCCACCTACTCTAGCGTCATCATCCAAGAGGGATAGTCTCCTTGATCGACACGTTGCTCTGGATCGGCTGTACCTCAAGCTTCCGAACCATTGAAGTCGCTAAAGCGGCCTATGCAGCCCTCAAAAAGCTCAACGTCTCCTTCACCTACCTAGGCGGCGAAGAAGGGTGCTGTGGCTCTGTATTTCTGAGGGCTGGAATGAAGGAGCTTGTAGGGCAGCTGGCCGCGAGGAATAAGGCTCAGTTTGAAGAGTTAAAGGTGCGGAGACTCGTGACTCCCTGCGCTGGCTGCTTCAGAACCTTCAGCCTAGACTACCCCCAGCTCCTCGAAGGCTTCTCCGTGGAGGTTCTTCACATCTCCCAGCTCTTCGAGGAACTGCTGCCTAGGGCGGATCTCAAGCCGCTGCCCTTAAGGGTGGCCTACCACGATCCCTGCCACCTTGCAAGGCACTGCGGCGTCTACGATGCTCCGAGAAATGCACTTGCTGAAATCCCCAAGCTACAGCTTGTGGAGTTGCCTCTAAACCGTGAGAAGGCACTGTGCTGTGGAGCTGGAGGTGGTGTGAGAGCTGCGTATCCTGAAGTGGCCTTGGAGCTCGCCCGCCAGATTCTTGAGGAGGCTGCTCAAGTTGGAGCAGAAGTTCTAGCTTCGAGCTGTCCTTTCTGCCTCCTAAACCCCAGAGAGGCTTCTCGAAGCTTCAACGGGATCAAAGTCCTCGATATCACTGAACTCGTCTACGCATCTTTAACTGGGAGGATCTCCCATGTCATGGTTCGATGAGAGCAGAGAGCTGCTGATCTCTGCATTGAAGGACGCTGCTAGACGCACAGCTCTAGCTAGAGCCGTCGAAGCATACACCTCTGCTAAGTATAGCGTCCTTCCCAGTATCCCCGACTTAGACGAGCTCTCCCAGCAGGTTAGAGAGGTCAAGGAAAAGGCTGTTCAAATGCTTGAGGAGCTTGCCAAGCAGGCGAAGGAATCCATCGAAAGAGCGAGCGGGCACGCCTACATAGCAAGGACAGCTGAAGAAGCCCTCAAGATAGCCGAGCAAATCATAGGCTCTGGAAAAACCATAGTCAAATCCAAGTCTCTAACGGCTGAAGAAATTAAACTTAGGAAATTCCTTGAAGCCAAGGGTAACCGAGTCATTGAAACTGACTTGGGAGAATTCATTGTTCAGCTAAGAGGTGAAACGCCTACTCACATTGTTAACCCTGCAATTCACGTCCCTCGAGAAGCTGTAGCTGAACTCTTCTCCAAGATGGTTGGACGGCGGCTTCCTTCCGATATCCCCCATCTAGTGGCTATGGCCAGAGAGCTACTCAGAGAGGAGTTCTTTAGAGCAGAGGTAGGGGTCAGCGGCGCCAATGTGATAGCCGCCGACACGGGCACCATATTCATCCTTGAGAATGAAGGTAACGCTCGCTTTGTCACTAACGCTCCGCCAGTCCACGTCTGCATAGCTGGCTTCGAGAAGGTGGTCCCATCCATACGCGACGCTTTCAACGTGGTGCGCCTACTACCTCCCTATGCCACCGGAATAATGATGGCTGGCTACGTCTCCATGATCACCGGTCCAAGTAAAACAGCCGACATAGAGAAGACGGTTGCCTACGGGGTGCACGGGCCGAAGGAGCTGCATGTCATTCTACTAGACAACGGCAGGATCGAAATGGCTAAGCACCCAGTGCTCAGGGAAGCCCTTTACTGCATCCGCTGCGGGGGCTGCCTCTACGAGTGCCCCATCTACAGAATATTAGACGGCTTCTTTGGAGCCAACTACTTCGCTGGTATAGGGGTTCCATGGGTTATGTACACGCGAAGTCCCCAAGAAGCAGCCTTCTTCGCCTACGCCTGCACCACCTGCGGCAGATGCAGGGAGCTATGCCCATTGAGAATCGACATCCCCTCCATAGTAGAGGCTTGCAGGGCTATTCTTAGAGAGAAGGGCTTCACCGTTCCAAGGCATATGCAACTAGCTGAAAACTTCTTAAAAGAGCTTAACCCCTACGGAGAGCCTAAGAATAAAAGAGCCAGCTGGCTTCAGCAAAGTGAAAGTATGCGAAAGGGCTTCTAGATGCGGACGCCCTCTTGCTCCTCCACTGGTATCGGCGGTAGCTTGGATTTCAGCTGTTGCTCTGCTACGGCAGCGGCCTCCTCTAAGATCTTCCTTGCTTCCTCGCTCACATAGCCAGGCTCTGGCGTTACACCAGTGGTTTGCGTCGCCTCCACCAGCAGATCTGTGAATAGATCACTAAGATCAGAGAACGTCTTGTCAGCTTCAGGAGTGAGAGCTGCAACTCCAGCTCTGATGTTCTTCACGACGTCCAGTGCTGGGGCCACTATACTGACGATGTCACCGAAGTCCCTAATGGTAGTTAGTCTCATGGCTATTTGCTTGAAGGCTAACATGGCTAGGTATACGTTCCTGTGAAGTTTTCTCACCTCAGCTAATTCAGTGGCGTAAATCCTAGCCCTCGCCATATCTCCAGAGCTGTAGTATTTGACTACCCTTTCAAAGAGCTCTCTGTCCTTTATTGCTAGTCTAGCTGAAGCTTGCTCAAAAAGAGCTATTTGCCTGTTAATGGTTCGAATAGCTTGCTCTAATCTAGGTTTAAACGGCGCAGACACGCTACCTCCTCCACTCTCTCTGGGCTCCCATCTTTCAACAAATTTACTCATAGCAATCTCCCACTGCTTGTAGGTAAAAGTGCAAGCCCGCCACTTAAAAGGGTTTCCAGCGTTCGTGAGGAAGCATCTACTGGTATAACATTATATGCCGGGATCAGAAATTATGTTTTCACGTGGAAGGAGGGGAGAACTAATATGCCTGGCTTCTGCTGGCGTTGGAGGCATGTTCACGGTCCTGGAAGGCCTATGAAACCTAGGATGATCTCCGAGAAGCCCAAAGTAGTGAGTTTCAACCCTGTAGGAGGAAGAGGAGAGCCTATCACGTTAACTTTAGATGAGTTCGAAGCCCTTAAGCTGGTGGATTACCTTGGTTTTCTTCAAGAGGAGGCGGCCTTTAAGATGGGTGTTTCACGAGGCACTCTTTGGAGATGCTTAAATAATGCTAGGCGTAAGGTTGCAGCTATGATAGTGGAGGGAAGACCTCTTCGAATAGTGGACTGATTTAGCTCTTCTGCAGCCTCTCTATAAACTCTACTAGCTTCTGTAGGGTCTCCTTGCTAATGGTGTGCTCTATGGCGCAAGCATCTCGATACGCGATCTTCTCATTTACTCCTAAAACTTCTTTGAAGAACTGCTGGAGGACTTGATGCCTTCTATAGATCTCTCTAGCTGCTTTCTCTCCTTCCTCTGTTAAGACGAGTTCACCATACCTCTCATGCTTGAGGAAGCCGCGCTCCGCAAGTCTCTTTACGGCCTCTGAAACGCTGGCTTCTCTCACTTTAAGGTGCTCTGCCACGTCTTTTACTCGCACGGTGCTAGTCTTCCGTGAGATCAAGTAGATGGCTTCAAGGTAGTCTTCTAGGGAGGCTGTCAAGCCGACAGCCATAGGTGAGTCCCTCTGGCAATTCTAACTTTGTGCAAACGCACTTAAAAAGCAGAGGCTATGTGTTTTCAGCTACTTGACTCCTGCATCTTGAAGGGAGGCTTAGGATAGAGAAGCTTATTTCTTGCTGCGCCTAGCCTTGGAGTACAGCTTCTTGAGAAGAAGCGCGTCTCCTTCAATGTTAGGGGATTCACTGATGATAACTCCTTCAACCTTGAAATCCTTTAAAGCCTTCACCAAGTCGCGGTAGTTGAAGTCCGATTCCTCTAGGTTGAGGTGCTTGATCTCCCCCTTCTCGCCATACTCTATCCCGGAAAAGTGCATGTGCATGTTTCTTAAGCACTCCCTGCCGAGCCTCTTCTCAAGCAGCTCGAAAATAGATGCTATTTCTTCATAGGTGTTGTATCCTCCAACGCTTCTGGCATGAAGATGGGCAAAATCTACGCAGGGGAGAACCCCCTCAATCTCCTCGCTGAGTCCCACTACCTCCTCAAGACTTCCAAACTCGGCTAAGCCGCCAGCAGTCTCTGGGCGAACCCAGACCTCCACCCCCTCATCCTTCAAGGTCGCCATAATCCTCTCTAAGCTCTCCTTAACCCGGCTATAGACCACTTGAGGCTCATCCTCACCATAGTAGGCGGCGTGGAAGACGATAGACCAACCGCCCACCTTGTGAGCCACCCTCGCCGTATCCAAGATTCTCTTAATACTTGCCTCCACCTTCTCCTTTTCTGGAGAGTTCAGGTTCACGTAATAGGGGGCATGCGCCGTTAAGACCACCTTAGCCTCCTCAGCTACCTTCTTCACCCTCTGAGCCAAGGAATCGCTCATCCTCACCCCATACACAAACTCCAATTCCATGGCATCCAAGCCAAGCTCCCTAACTCTCACTATCCCCTCAATACTCCCCTTCTTAGGAGTGCTCACGGGTACTCCAGCTGTTCCAAAGAGAAGCCCCTTAACAGGCTTCAATTTCTAAACACCTCTCAGAGAAAAGTTGTGTAAAGCTTAAACTAAATAGATGTCTACTTGACACACTATTATATTAAACCTTTTTAGGGGGCATTAAACCATCTAGATATTGCTGTAAGCCAGCTTTAGCGGCTAGAGGGCCTACCTAATGGAGATCCTAGATGCCTTCCTCTCGGTACTCGCTGCCCTTGCAATAGCTGTAGTAGCCTTCTACACCGTGAGAAAAGGGGTTTCAGAGCTTCTCCACAGAGTAGCACCCAAGAACCCAGCAGCAGCCACTGCAATAGCTTTCATCATCAAGGTTCTAGCAGCTGTGTGTGTCCTCGTCACAGTAATCTCTGTTATCTCCTACCTCTGGCCAGCAGCCAGCGTAAGCCTTCTAGGTCTTCTCACAGCAGCTGGGTTTGCAGGTATTATCATCGGTTTAGCTGCCCAAAGCAGCTTAAGCCACGTCTTCGCCGGACTAGTGGTAGCCTTCTCCCAGCCTATCAGAGTTGGCGACGTGGTCTACTACCAGAATGAGTACGGGGTTGTAGAGTCTATAGGGCTGATGCACACAGTCATCAAGCTGAGAAACGGCGTAAGAGTGGTGGTACCCAACAGCGATCTTATAGCCCGAGATATCGTTAATCTCAGCCTCAAGGATCCCTTGACGGCTGCCACCGTAGATGTGGGCATAAGCTATGAATCAGATTTAAAAAAGGCGATTGAAGCCATGCTGGAGGCATGCCATGAAGTGGACCACATAGTCTCCAAGCCTCCGCCAGAAGTAATAGTCACAGGTTTCGGAGAATCCAGCATCAACTTGAGGCTTTACGCTTGGCTTAAGAAGCCCTGGTACAAGAGAATAGTGGAAAGCCTCCTCTACCAAAAGGTCTTTGAGAAGTTTAAGCTCTACGGGGTAGAAATCCCATACCCGAGGAGAGTAGTGCTCCTTCCCCAGCAGAAGGCTGAAGTGCCAGTAGAGATAACAGAGACACTTGGCTTAAGCAATCCCGGTCAAGACCCCAAAACTTAAATCGATTCATAGACGCTATAAAGTATGGCGATGATCACCCATTGCAGTGCTGACCTAGATGATGTGTGACTCCAATGGTGAGCCACACGCTAAGGCGGGGTGAGGGTTAACCATTGGGAAAGACTGTAAGGCTTGAGGACTTACTCCGAGGAAAGCAAAAAGTAGTTGAGGAGATTTTAAAGGATCTCAGCCCTGAAGTTAGGGAGAAAGTTCTGGAGACCCTAAGCACCAGCAGAACCCTCGATGAACTTCAGGAGAACCTACGAATGCTCCTAGGGGTGGGCACAGCAAGGAAAATCATGAAGAAGCTAACCCTCTAACCACATATTACGCGAGCACAGCGAATACTGTTTCAGTGTTAATCAGAGAAGCAATATATATTTGGTTAAGGCAATAAAGTCTAACACTTACCTGCTAGAGATCATCCTTCATAGAGGGGGCCTCATGCCAGACGAAAAAGTCATAGAAATTACTATTGACGCTAAAACATTGCTCCTCGTGGCGATATCAGTTGCAGTTGTGATTTCTCTCATCAGCGTTTACGCATCTCCATGGATCACCGAGCACGAGAAAGCTCCCTCCCTAGACATCATAGACTTCAAGGTCAAAGTAATTGCTCCAAACGGCACTGTCTTCCTTTACGACTGCGACACCAATCTCATAACGCCCGGCGTGGTAAACGTCTTCAAGAAGTACAATGCTACAGCAGGGGTCACGCTGCTTGGCACAGTTAATAAAGTGAAGCTCTCTAATGGCTCGAGGGTTATTTTCTCCCTGACTTTAAGTGCAGCTGCCGGCTACTTCGCCCCCCATGGTCCCTATGTCTCCTACTATCTATACCCATATGGCTACTACTACCCATACTACACCTATCCATATGCTTATTACTACTACTTCTTCCCGCCAGCGAAGCCCATCAGCTTCACGGCTATAGTGAACATCTGGTTCAGCAAGCTCTCCGGCATCTACTCCTGCGCCCTCGACTATAATGCTTCAAGCATGCTTCCAGATGCCATCAAGACCGTGGATGTCCCATTCTTGATTCCATCAAGTGCTCTTCCAGGATGCTACAACGCCTCCATCTACGTCTGGGACTCACTGTTACCTAGCGGAGGTTTGAGAAAAGCCATTGACAGCGGCTTCTACATCGTGCCCTTGGAGGTTGTCACCACATGAGGGGGTGTAAAGGGTTGAAATCACCTAAATTCATCTCAACAGCAGCTCTCATGATCCTCATCTTAGCTTCCATGACACCATTAGCGCTAGCCGCCTTCTCAGTATCCACCGACCGCGCCTACTACAAGCCCGGAGACTCCATAATAATCTCCATTACTGGCGCAACCCCTAATGACGTGGTAACCTTGCAGATCAACAGCACGCCAACCAACATCCTTTGGGTCTACGAAGTCACCACAGACTCCAGTGGAAGCGCTAACGTCACTGTAGTTGCTTCTTGGGACTGGCTGGCCGGAAAGCCAGATGAAAGCTTCACGGTCTACGCAAAAGATCAAGGAACTCAAACCCTGGCCCTAACAACTTTCGACATTGATGCCCAGCGTCCAGCAGTCTTCATAGCCTATCCACTTCCAGGATCATGCATCAACAACCCCCGCCCAACCATGGTGGCAACCTACTTTGATAATGTTGGCGTTGATGTCAACAGGGTATTCCTCTTCCTAGACAACGTGAATGTAACTGCTCAAGCTCAACAAATTAACGCCACCCACGCTGTCTATACCCCCTCAGCTGACCTACCCGAGGGTGTTCACAACTTCACTATAGTGGTATTCGACCTTGCTGGAAACATGAATTCCACTTTCTCCATTTTCACCATAGACTACACCGCCCCTGAGTTCTACAACTTCACCCCCGCCAACAACACCTTGATAGCCAATGCTCAGCCACTCATAGCTGTCAACTTCACTGACAACACTGGAATCAATTACACCAGCATCATCATGTGGCTCAACGGCACCGACGTAACTGCTCAAGCTAACATCTATGCGGGAGGAATAGCCTACACGCCTCCAGCCCCGCTGGCTGAAAGAATCTGGAATGCTTGTGTCTATCTTGAGGACATAGCTGGCAACGAGAACTCCACCTTCTGGCTCTTCACAGTCGACATCACTCCTCCACTAGCCTCCAACTTCAAGCCAGCTAACGGCTCTACCATCTCCAACACCAAGCCGTTGATAGCCGCCAACTACACCGATCTTCACGATGTGAACACTTCTGCAGTAAGGCTATACCTCAATGGCAAGGATGTAACCTTGAAGGCAACGGTGAAGCCAACCTACATCGCCTATAGACCAGCCGCCGACTTACCAGAGAAGAAGCACACGGTGGTCCTCTACATTGAAGACATGGCTGGCAACGGTAAGAACTACACATGGAGCTTCACCATAAGCATCCCAGCTCCACCACCGCCGCCAGATACCGAACCCCCAGAAATATACAACCTCAGACCAGCTCCTGGCTCCACAGTTTCAACAGCTACTCCAACTATCTCAGCCAGCTACAGAGACAATGTGGCAATTGACGTTGATTCGGTGAGGATATACGTGGATGGAGTCGACGTGACTGCTGAAGCCACCGTAACCGCCTCCTCCGTAACCTACGTGCCTCCAGCTCCTCTCAGCGAGGGCATGCACACCGTCCGCGTAAAGGTGGCCGACACCTCTGGCAACACCAACGAGCGTGAATGGTGGTTCAACGTCAAACTGCCAGACACCACGCCCCCCACAATAGTGAGCGTCACACCACCAGATGGGGCAACGGTGTCCACGGCAACTCCAACTATCTCTGCGTCATACACTGATGACACGGGCATTGATGTAAACTCTGTGAGGCTCTACGTAGACGGAGTTGACGTAACTAGCGAAGCCACGGTTACTGCATCCTCAGTAACCTATACGCCGACAACACTCTTCGCCAACAACACAGGCCACACAGCCAGAGTGGAGGTAGCAGACCTAGCTGGCAACACCGCTGAGAGGGAGTGGAGCTTTACTGTAAGGTTGCCTCCAGCACCTCCAGCCGTTGAGCTAGCCTCACTAACTCTCTCCTGCGAGGCCACTGAGATATCTCCAGGAGACCCAGTAACCCTCACTCTACTGGCCCTAGACACCACTGGCTCTGGCATGCCCGGGGTCACCGCCCACATCTACATAGACGACATCTACTACACAACCGTTGGGCCTACAAATGAACATGGCGAAGTCACCTTAACCATACCCGCTGGAGTGCTCGTCGAGGTTGGCACCCACACGATCTATGCGGCTGCCGAGGGAATCACCTCCAACACGGTCACAATAGAAGTGCTCTCAATAGCTCCTCCACCAGTAAACTTCACCACAAGCTTACCAGCTATGGCCAATGTGTCGCTGCCAGCCGAGATAGTGGAGCAGGTGAAGGTGCTTAGAAGCATGATGGTCTACTCTGAGCAAGCCGTAGAGTCGGTCACCATCTCCACGGAGTTCCTGCCACTAGCCCCACCGGATGTGACTCCTCCTGAGGGAGTGGTCTACGCCCACTTCAAGATCTGCACCATACCCAAACTGGACTTCCCGGTCACCGCATATCTTGAGGTTAAGGTCTCCAAGGCATGGATCCGCTCACACAGCATAGCCCTCGACTCCATAACTATGATGGCTTATATCAACGAGTCCTGGCAGTCCATATCCATGAACCTCATAGGCGAAGACGACCACTTCTACTACTTCTCAGTAGTAGTTGAAATTCGCACCCTCTTCTCCATAGTAGGCACAGCAGTTACCGACACCGAGCCTCCAACCATCTATGACCTCCAGCCAGCTCCTGACGCCACGGTAACCGAGGTCACCCCAACCATCTCAGCTAAGTATAATGACAACACCGGAATAGACATCGGCTCAGTTAAGATCTACGTCGACGGTGTAGATGTAACTGCAAACGTCACCATAACAGCCAGCCAAGTCACCTACACGCCAGCAAAGCCCCTCACCGCTGGAGTACACACAGTCAAGGTAACGGTAGCCGACATCTACGGCAACAAAGCAGAGAGGGAGTGGAGCTTCACCATAGTACCGCCAGATACCGAGCCTCCAGAGATCTACGACCTTCATCCAGCTCCAGACTCAGAAATCACAGAAACCAAGCCCACCATCTCAGCCAAGTATAGAGATCCCTCAGGCATTAGTGTGAACTCAGTTAAACTCTACGTCGATGGTGTAGATGTAACCTCCAAGGCAGCAGTCACCGAGTCGCAGGTAACCTACACACCCGAGAAAGACCTCAGCACAGGCTCTCACACAGTCAAGGTAACGGTAGCCGACATCTACGGCAACAAAGCAGAGAGGGAGTGGAGCTTCACCATCACAGCTCCATTCCCGTGGCCTCTCGTAATCGCCATAATAATCGTAGTAGTAGTGATTATAGCAGCCGCCGTCTACTACGCTAAGACCCGCCGCTAGCCTTCAACATCCACAAACCTTTTTCTTCTCTTCTTCCTTTCAACTATAACTGGAAGAGGTGCGGAGCCCTCCATGCCTCCCCTCTGTGAAATCTGTAGAGAACGTCCAGCCCAATACGTCTGCCAAAACTGCGGAGCGAGAGTCTGCGCAGAGTGCATAGACCCCCACACCGGGCTCTGTTCCTACTGCCAGCCTAAAGCCACTACGCCAGCGCCAATAGCCACAGGCCTCCCCCTAGGCCTCAAAGTAATCTTCCTAGGAATAGCCATGATCTTCATAGGCTTCCTCCTACTTTTCGCCTCAGCCCTTCTCTCCCCCGGAACTCAAGGCTCCGTCAGCGGAGGCGCTATAGTCTTCATAGGCCCCTTCCCCATAGCCTTTGGCTTTGGCCCCTATGCTCCCACACTCCTAGCCGTAGGTCTCTTAATCGCCACGCTGCTCTTCTTCTTGGCTTTCCGAAGACACTAGCCCTCCTCCTTACGTTAGAGTAAAAGCTTATATTGCAGAAATTCTTCTTTGAGGTATACCTCAATAAGGTATACCTCGTGGTGGCTATGCGTCAGCTTTTCAACTTGTGGAAAATCGGATTAAAGAAGGGTCTCCTTGGAGTGTTCATCCTTCTACTCCTTCGAGAGAAACCTATGCATGGCTTTGAGCTGGCAAAGGAGATAGAGCGAGTGACTGGTGGAATGCTGAAGGTTAAACCCAAAGTTCTGTACCCTATCCTCCAGCGCATGGTGTTGTTCCACCTCGTTGATAGGGTTAGGGAGAGGTCTCCTGTAGGTCCTCCCCGCTACATCTACAAGCTGACGAGAGATGGCGAGCTATTCTTGAGGGAGATTATCCACTACTACACCCCCATTGTTAGAGCGCTGATCAAGCTGGCTAGGCAGACTGCAAGGGCGCCGGAGGAATCGAAGTAATGGTGTTTAAGGGGCTAGCCAACCTGGTCACCAAGCGATACAAGCTCATCATAGCTGCATGGATCATAGCAGCTATCATTTTGATACCCTATGGGTTTAAGCTTGAATCCATCACAACCTATGAGGTCAAAGCTCCAGCCCACATGGAATCGGTACTCGCCGAGAATCTCATCAAAGAATCCTTTACCAACTTCCCAAATGGCAGCTTAATAATTGTCGTGGAAGCCGACAACGTGACTTCCCCGCATGTAGCCTCCCTAATCATCAAGCTCAATGAGACGCTGCGCACTCTGGAGCCTGTGAATAACGTTTCTTCCATCTATGACCTTGAAAAGAGGTTGCTCAAGCAGCTCTTCTCCGAAGACACGCTAGACGCTTTAAGCAAGGTTAAGGAGAACATCACCGACTTAAGCGAACAGCTACACGATCTCTACGGCATAGTTGAAAATGCAAGTCAGAGGCTTTACGAAGCCATAGACTACGTCAATGAGTCTAACCAAGCCCTCTACAACCTCACCGAGCTAGCTGAGAACCTCACCGACGCCCTCCATGAAGCCAAGGAGATGGTCTTCGACGCCTATCACTCTTTAAAGCAGCTTGAGGGCGGCGTCTCTGGAATGGGCTGCATGGTCTACGGCGTCCCCAGCCTCTATGTCAAGATATGGCTCCAGTACAACTCCACCCTAGGCAAAATACTTCCAGTTACAGTTATCAATGCTATGGCCAACGCCACTCTATACAATGTCACTAACAACTTCCAAGGAAACCTCCTCGCTAAATCCTTCTACGACCTCTTCTACATCGAGTGGAATCAAAGCTTCTCCACGCAGCCAGCTCTCGACCCCTATGCAAGGGCTAAAAGCGCCATAGATTCAGCAGCTCTCAAAATGCTCGCCCAGCTAACCAGCCCCAAAACCAAGTTCCTCTTTAGCGCTGTATGGCGAAGCCTCAGCTTCACCACATGGAACTCGACATGGGCCATCAAGCAGCTCACCTACAAGATAGCCTCTCAAAGAATTCCCCCAGCCTACCGAGACACTATAAGAGAGGTCTACTTTAAGAACGGAAACCCCCTCGTAGTCAAACTATGCCTAGTCAAAGGCTTCGCCGATGAGATCTGCGAGGAATACCCAGACTTTAACAGAAGCTCGGTAGAGCAGCTCCTCCTTGACCTCTACGACTTGAAGGAAAACGAAAGCGTGGTGCCTGCAGTTATTTCCTTCATGAAGTCGCAGATAAACGAGACAATGGCTCAAGACCTCGAAGACTATCTAAACATGACTGTCGAGGAGTTCCTTTGGGAAGTCTACGAACTCGGAGAGAATCCGCCTCTCACCAAGATGGTCTCTCTAGTGGTAAATTCCTCCTCTAATGCAATACCGGAAGATGATAGAGAGCAGCTTGAAGAGTACTTGAACATGACTGTCGAGGAGTTCCTTTGGGAAGTCTATGATCTTGGAGAAACTCCATCACCACGTGCAATTCAATCATTCATAGTGAACTTTTCCTCCAAGGCCCTTTCAGAAGATGAGCGGGAAGACCTTGAAGACTTCTTCAATATGACCGTAGAGCAACTCCTCTGGAAGATCTTCAGCTTAGGCTATCCTCCAAATGAAGCCGAGTTAGAGGGCTTCATCGTAGATACTCTGACGAACGCCTTCAAGGAAAACCTCACCTCCCCCTTCTTAGAAGTGAACACGGCATCGCTTAAGAAACATCTTCACCAGCTCTATAAGATCTCCGGCAACGGCTCACAAGGCATTCTACGCCAACTGCTCGAGCAAACCCTCCTCCAAGAAACTTTCCACAGCTACCCCATAGCACCTTCAGAAGACATCCTCCACAAGTTCATCAGCAAGGATGACCGCATCCTCATCGTCAACGTGAACCTCAAGTACGATGCCGGAAGCTATGAAGCTCGAAAAGCCACAGAGCAAGTTAGGCAGCTCCTCGCTTCTCTCGACAACCAAGAATCCAGCGTCAAGTTCTATGTAACTGGAACACCAGCCTTCAACCACGATAGCTCTGTGGAGCTGAAGCGGGATATCTCAAGAATAGATCCAACGCTGATCTTCATGGCGCTAGTGCTGGTAGGTCTCTACTTCTCCTCCTTCACAGCTCCTCTCCTACCAGTGCTCATCATAGGCTTAGCCGTACTCATGGCTCAGGGAGTCCTCTTCTTCGTGGGGCAAGTGATTCCCATCTACTATGCCACACGCCTCCTAGTGCCAGTCACCAGCCTAGGAGCTGGGGTGGACTTCTCCATCTTCATCATGTCCCGCTACCTAGAAGAGAGGCGTAAAGGTATGGATAAGAGGAGCTCAGTCTTCACAGCCATCCAGTGGGCTGGCGAGAGCGTCGCTACAAGCGGGGGGACCACTATCTCAGCCTTCGGGGCATTAGCTCTCTCCCAGCTATCCTCGGTCAGCTCCATAGGGCTGGGCGTGATGCTCGGCATCGGCATGGTGCTGCTGGCTTCTCTTACGCTCACCCCCTCTATTCTCATGCTACTCGGAGATAGATGCTTCATCGGAGCCAAAATCCGCAGAAGACCATCCGCTGCACCGAAGCCGAGCAGAACTGCCAGATACTTCGCGCATGCAGCTAGAATTACCAGAAGGCATGCTAAGGCGATAATAGCCGTCTCTCTGATCATCGCTATAGCTTGTTCATGCGTAGTGGCCACCATGGAAACCTCTAACGACATCATCGCTGATCTCCCTCCATCTGAGAGCAAGCAAGCCTTCGAAGTAGCCTCCACCTACTTCCCACCAGGTGAGCTCTTTCCAACCTATGTGGTAGCCCAGCTGCCCGCCAAGATAGCCACCCCAAAGGGATTCAACAACACCGCTCTACGTCAAGTCGAGCAGTTCTCAAAGATGCTGGAATCCATACCCGGAGTAGTTAAGGTGGAATCTCTGGTCCAGCCCTACGGTAAGCCCATCAACTACACAGAGCCCGACGAAGTCACAGAGAAGCTGATGAAAAGCTACCTAGGCAAGGATAATTCCACCGTGCTCTTTCAAGTAATCCTAGGCTACGAACCCTTCAGTGAGGATGCCCTTCAAACGGCGAAGCTTATCCGTGAAAAGATTAGCAGCTTCAAGGAGCAACTGCCCCTCTTCAAGGAGGCGGAAGTGCTAGTAGGGGGGAGCTCCGCTGGTGCTCTCGACACCGAGGCCTTTGCTTGGAATGAGTTCCTACACCTAGCAGCCTTTGTCATAGTAGCAATCTTCATCATTCTCTCCATAGTTCTCAACTCCATACTCACGCCGCTGAGGCTCATCGCAACCATCGTCTTCGGAGTCTTCTGGAGCCTAGCCATCACCACCCTACTCTTCCAGAAGGCTTTAGGAGTCCCCATCTTCTTCTTGGTGCCCATGATTCTCTTCATAGCAATGACTGGGCTAGGCATAGACTACGACATCTTCCTGGTAACACGTGCGCGTGAGGAGGTGATTAAGGGGAAGAGTGATGAAGATGCTATCTCCGAAGCTTTGGTGCACACTGGTGGAATCATCACCGCCTGTGGAGTAGTGATGGCTGGCTCCCTAGGCTCCTTGATGCTCTCCACTTCTCCAATGCTCTATGTGATGGGCTTCGCCCTAGCGCTATCAGTGCTCTTCGACACCTTCATCATTAGAACCTACTTGGTGCCAGCGGTCATGCTGATGCTCAAGAAGTACAACTGGTGGGCTCCCTGGAGGCTTCGCAAGATGACTCCTCTAGTAGAAGCTATAGAGCAGAAAGAGCAAAGCATAGCACGCCAAGGGGGTCAAAGTCCAGAAGATCACAAGTTTCATCAGCTCTAAGGGGTTAACAGCTCTAACCCCCTTAGCCAAGCCAGCTCCAATGATTCCCCCAACCATGGCTTGAGTGATGGAGACGGGGATGCCAAACTGGGTGAAGAAGTGGATGGTGAGCGCTCCGCTCAGCTGAGCTGCTAGAGTGGTCGTGGCGCCAAACTTCACAAAGCCCGTGCCCAGCTTCTCTGCCACCACCCATCCTAAGCTTAGCACCCCTACTACAGCCATAGCCCCTGCAATCGCCCCAGCTAGCGCATAGTGGGCTTCTCCGCCGTAGATGCTGCTCATCAATCCCAGCGTGTTGGCTCCCAAGACATAAGCTATGTAAAAGGCTCCGAAGAGGCTGAGGCAGCCATAAAGCGTGTAGATTTCCGTTACACCCCCGATCTTACGGGCCATGGACATCAAAGCCCTCGCCAACACCACGCCTAAAACCACTGCCACTAATGGCGTAGTCGCCCAGGATGCTAAGACCCACTGCACGTAGCTCTCTGAGACCTTTAAGCCAAGCGGGTGGCATACCCCCAGTAAGCCTCCAACAATGGCAAAGGTCACGGGCAAAGGCATCTTTAGAAAAGTTGCAAACGCTGTAACCATCGCTGCCACGCCTAAAATCACAGCAGCCACATAAGGATCCCTAACTGGAGCTTGTGCAGCGGAGAGGGCTGAAAGCATCTTCCAGCCTTCAGCTACCAGCCCAGCCACCAAGCCAGCTGCAAAGAGGATCGACACCTTTGCATAGCTTGCAACCTTGCCTCCTATAGCTGGGCCAACACCATTAGATGCATTATTAGCGCCAAGGAGAAAGGCACAGAGCGCTAAGCTGAATAGAAGAGCTGTTTCAGCGGGCATTCTTAGCTCATCGCCTTGGTGGCTATCAGCGTCAAGACGTCTGAAGCCCTCTCAGCGTTATCCGCCACTTGGTCGAGTGAGAGAATGTAGTCCTTGAGCTGAAGGTACGTGACTACACTCAGCTGATCTTCTATTTCGCCTAAGCTCTCAAGCAGCTTGATCTTCAACTCATCGAGCAGCTCCTCCTTCTTCTCCACCTCATGTGCTACCATGAAGGACTCCTCCACATTCTTCTCAAGCAGCTCCACCCCCTGCAGCAAGTGCTCCACGCAGCGCACCACATCCCTAGCCATCGTCTTCAACTCCACCCCGCAGCTCTCCACAAACAGCCTCAACTCCTCCGAAGAGATCACTCTGAGGTAGAGCACCCTTGAAGCATCCTTAGCTGCATCAGCTACCTCATCCAAGCTGTCAACAAGCTTCATGTAATCCTCCTTCAATCCTATGAAGAAAGCTCCCTTCGCCAGGTTCAGCTCAATTCTCCTCTTCAGATCATCTGCCTCCCTCTCGATGGTGGCTATCAAAGCTGCGTGCTCTCTGACATTTCTCCAATCTCCTTCAAGGAAGGCTGCGGCTTGAGGCTCTAATAGCTTCACAGCTGATGAAATCATCTTGCAAAGCTCTCTAATCGCCTCTGCAGCGCCCCTCGCCTGAGGGATTAGCCTGCCTAGCTTCACCATAACTGACAACCTCAAATCAACTTGCCCTACAACGGCTATTAACCTACCTTAAGTTTACCCAAGCTGAGCGAGAAAACATCCTTCCTTCTATGCCTCAGCACTGGCAGCAGCTCCCTAACTCTCCTAATTCTCTCCAAGTCGATCTCAGCTACCAGCAGCTTCTCCTCCTCGCCAGCCTCCGCTACGATGATGCCCATCGGATCTACTACTGCGCTTCTTCCACACCTAAGCCTCCCCGTTTGGTTAGCTCCAAGCATGTAGACTTCATTTTCCAAGGCTCTAACCTTCAGTAAGGTCAGCCAGTGCTCCTCCTTCAGAGAACCAGCAAACCATGCCGATGGAACAGCTATGATATCAGCTCCCTTCAACGCCAGAATTCTCGAAACCTCTGGAAACCTCAGATCATAGCAGATCTCCATTCCAATGACGCCCAGCTCAGTTTTCACCGGAGCCGCAATATCGTCTCCAGCGACGATCTTCTCGGATTCTCTAACCTCCATGGCATCGTAGAGGTGGAGCTTCCTATAGGTGGCAGCTATCTCCCCCTCTGGGTTAATCATCACCGCCGTGCTATACGCCTTCATGCCAGTTGCCTTCTCATAGATACCCACTATCAAGTATACTTCACACTCTTTAGCAATCTCCCTGAGCCGCTTAACGAAGAAACCTTGCAAATCCTCGGCTACCACTGTAGGCATTTCCTCTCGCTTCAAGCTAGCTATAGCATATTCAGGGGCCACCACCAGCCTTGCTCCTTGAGATGCGGCTTCACGGCACATCTCCGCGATCTTCTTCAAGTTCTCCTCCTTCTCTCTCGAAACCTCCATCTGCAGTAAAGCAATCTTGAACTTCAATAGCAATCTCCTCAATTAAGGGCTAAGCCTTCAAAGATAGGCTCTATTATGTGTCTAGGGAATCATATAGCTTCTTCACGATCCACTAGCTGTAGGATGCTTCTCTAGCGTCGCTTGAAGCTGCCTTAGACGCCGCTTAAACATTCTCTTCCTCGAGGACCCTGTGAACCACGCGCTTAACTCTATCTAGAAGCTCTCTACCAGCTCCGGTTAGCCTGTAGTATCGAAGCGTGCGTCTACCCCTCCTACTGAGAAAGCTGTCTAGAAGACCCGATTCTTCAAGCTCATAGAGCAATGGATAAACAGTTCCGGAGTGCAGCTTAATACCCATATTCTTCTTCAGCTCTTTCAAGATAGTGTATCCTGTCATCTCATGCTTCTCCAACAGCGCAAGAATAACAAATCTAACTAGCCCTTTCAAAAGCAGACCCTTAATGCGGTTGAAAGCCAATTCAGAGATCACAGACAACAACCTCCAACTTCAGCCCGATGCACTGCACACATCCCATTTCATAGAGGTGCTCTTCGCTCCATACTTCACTTATTTTCTAAGTATTTTAGAAACAAAAAGTTTATGGGAACTTGCTTGTTATGAGTTTGCCGGTGAGCGACATTGCGAGGTTTTCCCGTGGTGCTTACTGCAGATAAAACGGTGATGAACCGATATGGAGGTAGCCTATTCTACGGTTTCATAGTTACCGCTCCCCGTAGAGCCGCTTGGTATCTATCTCCAGAAAAGCTGCTTAAGTTCATCCTTCTAAATCCTCCCTGTGACGAGAGTGGGAGAGCTGTAATTGCTCCCCAAGGACTTCGAAGAGTGGAGGCAGCTCTCCTAGATAGTGAGGTTGTCTCCCCCGATGATCTCATAGTTGCTGTCCCGCATAGGTTAAGGGATGTGATAGGTTCAGAAACGAAAATTATTGGTGTAAATGTAGTAGACCCCTTGGGAATGGGGCCAGCTTCCACAACTTTATCTGGTCCCTATGGGCTCATCCACGATGAAGCCAACAACGCCTACCACTTCCGTAAGCTAGTTACCAGCAGAGTGATTCAAGAGGCTAGAAAAAATGGCGCCTACCTAGTGGTAGGTGGCCCCGGAGCTTGGCAACTCACACCTCAAAAAATGGAGGAATACGGCATCGACATAGTGGTGGTTGGCGAAGCCGAACTCGTGTTCCCAGAAATCGTTCGCCGCATCCTCGATGGCGAATCTCTAGAAACACCCCTCATAGTCAACATTCCACCTACACAGTATCCCTCCACGGATCAAATCCCCCTCCTCAGAGGGGCTACTGTTGGAGGAGTAGTAGAAGTTTCGCGGGGCTGTGGCAGAGGCTGCCGCTTCTGCACCCCCACTCTCAGAAAACTCCGACACCGAAAACTTGAGGATATCATCCACGACGTCAAGGTCAACGTGGAGAATGGGCAGACCAGTATATGTCTTCACGCAGAGGACATTCTCCAGTACGGCAGCTATACCTTCAGAGTAGAACATGAAAAAGTTGTCAAACTTTTCCAGGGAGTTAGGGCCGTCGAGGGAATTAAAAGCATAGGCGTGAGCCATGCGGCTTTGTCATCTATTGCTGCTAGTCCACGTACTGTTGAAGCCATCTCGGAGGTATTGGAGCTAGACTATCGCCATTGGATGGGCTATCAAACGGGGATCGAGACTGGAAGTCCTAGGCTGATGGAAAAGCACATGCGCATGAAACCCTATCCCTTCACACCCCAAGAGTGGCCTGATGTTGTTGAAAGAGCATTCGCAATATCTGTTGATAATGGGTGGGTTCCCTGTGCAACCTTGATAGTAAATCTTCCTGGAGAAACCCCAGACGATATCATAAAAACCACAGAGCTTGTGGAACGACTTAACCCTTATAGAAGCTTCGTAACTCCACTGCTCTATGTGCCGATGGGAGACCAGATGGAAGCAACCAAAGCCATGCGCTTCTTGGAGGATGCTGAATGGTATCATTTGGAGCTCTATAAGGCTGTTTGGAGGCATAACATCAAGTGGATGAAGGAGCTGGCATGGGACTATAGCAAAGGAAGCAGTCTCCCAGCAAGGTTTGCCGTCCGCACACTGGTGAGAGTGATTACATGGATCGTTAACCGTAAAGCCGAGAAGTTCTTTGAAGAGGAGCTCTCCAAGCGGAAAGCAGCAGCACCTGTTCTGAAGGCCAGCGTCCCCATTCCCGCTTAGCGCTTCCCTCTTTTTAGCTGGAGCTATGCAATGAATACCTTGTTTGCTAGACCCGCTAGGCTTTAAAGGGGCTTCACCTCGGAGGAGCATCAATGGGCAGCATAGTTCAACTAGGAATACTTGGAGCAGGGCTCTCAGGATTAGTCATCGCATATAAAAGCAGCTTCCCTGCTCTAATTTTCGAAGCAAGCAATACCATGGGTGGTCTTCTTCGCTCTGAGGAGATTGAGGGCTACGTCTTCGATGCTGGTGGATCTCACATAGTCTTCTCTAAGGATCAGCAGCTTCTCGCAACCATGCTCAGCTTTCTTGACGGCAAGTGGGTTGAACACCGTAGAGATGCCAGAATCTACTATAGAGGAAGGTTTATCAAATACCCTTTTGAAAACGGGCTATATCAGCTGCCTCCGCAGGAGCGGTATGAATGCCTCGCAAGCTTCGTAAAGCACCTCGTTAGAAGGGCAAGAGGAGAGCTGAAGCCTCCCCGAAACTTCAAGGAGTGGTGCTACTACGTCTTCGGCGAAGCAATAGCCAACCGCCACTTAGTCCCCTATAGCGAGAAGATCTGGAAGCACCCCCTCAAGGAAATAAGCCTAGACTGGGTCTCTGGGAGGGTTCCAGAGCCCCCAGTAGAAGACGTATTGAAGTCGGCAGTAGGGCTTCCCACCGAGGGATACACTCATCAGCTCACGTTCTACTACCCCTTAGAGGGCGGGATTCACTCTCTGGCGAGAAGCCTAGCCAGCAAGGCCCAGAGTAAGTGTGTGTTCCTCCAAGATCATCCTGTTAAGCGGATTAAACCGGAGGATAGATGCTTCATCGTATCCTCGGGGAGGAAGGAATACTCAGTGGAGAAGCTGGTGTCAACCATCCCTCTCCCAGAGCTGCTGAAAGCACTTCCAGATAGCGCGGTGCCAGAAAAAGTGAAGGAAGCAGTCAAGAAGCTGAAGTACCTTTCCCTAGCTGTGGTAGGTCTCGGAGTTCGGGGAAGGGCCCCTCCCTACCACTGGGTGTACCTCCCCTTCAATGGGATAGCTCACCGAATTTCCTTCCCCAGCAACTACAGCCCTCACAATGCCCCTATCGGACACTACAGCGTGCTAGCAGAGATCTCCTACCTCCCCTCCGATGACCTCTCCAAGATGAGCGACTCCAGCCTCGTGGAGAGGGTTGTAGATGACCTCCATGAGATGGGTGTAATCAAGAGGGAGCACGTAGTGCTCTCCAAGGTTTGGAGGTGGAACTACGCCTACATAGTCTACGACCACAGCTACCGCAGCGCGGTATCTACCATCAAGAACTATCTCAACACCTTGGGAATAACGGTAGCTGGCAGATTTGGCGGCTGGCAGTACCTCAATATGGACGCAGTGGTTGACGAGGCATTGAAGGTGGCTGAAGACATCAACCTCTCAAAGAACTAGAGCTTAACTAAAACATACTCCAGCTCGCCAGCCCCTCTCGCGCTGGCTTCTCTCAAGTGAAGCTTAGGATCAACGCCATTAAGGTTAGCAAAGCCACCATACTCCGGGTACATGTACTCCTCGATCAAGTCTATGGACGCGCAATCCACCGCCACCGGATCCGTTGACGCTAAGAAGCCCACATCCCTAGCTACTATCTCATTGGGCTTAGGCACGCAGTCGCAGAGCTTGGTGATCTGCTCCGCCACCGTGATGTAGGCCACCGGCTTCCTCCACTTCCTAAAGGCATCAACAACTGCCGCCGCCACCCATCCTACTCTGCGGTTAAACTCCTCTATGGCGTCCTCTGGTACGGCTAGAGCATGTGTGGGGCAGCGCACCACGCATCCTCCACAGCTAATGCACTGTTCATACCTGAAAACTGGCTTACCCTCCACCAGCGTCACAGCCTTCTGGGCGCATGCCTTCACACACTCTCCGCATCCAGTGCAGAGTTCTGGGAAGGCTAGGAAGGGTCTATAGGGGCTATGCTGATATCTCTTCGTGGCCTTCGTTACACAGCCCATGGAGAGATTCTTTATGGCCCCTCCGAACCCCGTCATGCCATGCCCCTTCCCATGGCTGACCACTAGGATGGCATCAGCCTCGTAGAAGGCTCTAGCGATCTCCACCACATGCCCCTTAATCCACTCACACTTGTACAGCACTCCATCCTCGCCCTTCAAGCCATCAGCCACTATGAAGGGGGCGCCTAAAGACTCTAGAGTGAAGCCGTTCTCGGCTGCAACCTCCATGCAGCTAATAGCCGTGCTCCGGGGACCCACATACAGGGTGGTGGTATCCGTGACAAAGGCGTCAAATCCCCTCTCCCTTAGCCAAGAAACCACTGCCGCCACATAGGATGGGTGCACATACGTCGTGTTGCCTCTCTCCCCTATGTGGATCTTAATCGCCACAGTGTTGCAGCCAGCAAAAAGCTCCTCCACTATAAGCTCCTCAAGAAGCTTGAACATCACCTTTCGAGGCGTAGCCGCCTTTTCAACTGGGAGGAAGAACACCTCAGCCAATCCGCTCTCCTCACAACCACTATGCAGCTCTCCCCCTTAAGATCTGCGATGACCTCACAGCACTTATTAACACTTAGTAGTGATCTAATTCTAGGCGTTGCGACAGCTATGGCACATTGCTCCCGATCTTCGGCTTGCATGGCGCTGACTCTAAGAGTTATCTCCCTCGAGAGGATCATTTAGACGTGATGCCCATGACAAGGCTTCCGCTAATCTACAAGATCTCCCTAGACCTGGCAGCTAGCTATAACTTCCACCTCACCGCTAGAGCTTATGCCATCCCCGGAGAGTACGATGGCGAGCGCTACCAATGCTTATACACCCTTGAAGGCATGCCCACCGCCCTGGTAGCCAGAGTGCACCAAGGAGATCTCGTACTGAGCTTCTTCAGTGAAGCTAAGCTCCCTCCCTCCGGGCTGCTCGAAATAGCCAGCCACATCTTAGGCTTCCACGAAGATCTCGAGGAGTTCTACACCATAGTCAGCCGCGACCCCCTCCTGCACCCCGTATCCACCACTCTGCGAGGCATGCACATGAAGGCAACCTACAGCCTCTGGAACGGCTTCCTCATAGCAATCTGCCAGCAAAACGCCAGCTTCCGCCAAGGCTGGACCATGTACAGCAAAATAGTTCACCTCTTCGGAGACACGAAAATCCTAGAGGATGGCTCAACCGTACATGCACCTCCAACACCCAACGCTCTCCTCACCATCGGAGAGAGAATCAGGAAGGCCGGGACAGGGTACCGTGCTGAAACCATCCTCAACCTAGCACAGTACTTCTCTGAACACCCCGAACTGCAAGCACCCCCCAGTGAAGTAAGCGAAAAGCTCCTCCAACAGCTGAAGAGAGTTAAGGGTGTAGGCGAGTACTCGTTTAGAGTGGCTCTTCTCTTCTCTCAACGCAGATACGATCTGCCACCAGTAGACCGATGGGTTGCAAGGCTTCTCAGCGAAATCTACGCCAACAAGCCTCTCAACTTAAAGGAGGCTGAAGAGCTCTCCAAGCAGCTCTGGAGGAGCTGGTGTGGACTCAGCATCTTCTTCATGACCATTACCCTCAACGCAGCTATAATCTCTAAGGCACTTGAAGTAGCTAAAACTGGGAGGATTAACCCCATAACGGATGGAGACCAGCTATCCCCCCTAACCCTGTGGAGGAACCTCAAGCTCTAAAGGCGGCTCACTTGAAATCCGGGTCATCATCAGCTCAGCCCACCGAAGGTTTCAGGGTCATCGCCGAGAAGAGTATAATGCTGAGGATCTTTTAAAGGTTGAAGTTATTGCATGCGGGAATCTATAATAGCTTCTAGAGTTCCTATTTTTCATAAGGCTGGAGAGGTGTAGTCAGAGCCTTGAACTACAAGGAGCTCAAAAGGTATGTGGAGCAGCTGCAAGGCGAATGGCGCCGAATCCTAGACTCCAAGATCATCGACAAGCAAAGAGCGCAAGTGGTCTCCGGCGACAACAGTGAGCTCCTAGAGATCATAAGAGGCACAATACTCGTCTCCTCTCGCGACTCTCCCATAACCTTCGACGAGATAATTAGAGAGCATGAGAAGAAGCTTGGAGTACAGCTTCCCAGACCCCCTCCCCCTCAAGTCGGCGGGTGGAGGAAGTTCGCCAGGGAGGTTCTCAGCAAGCTGCCTAAGAAGTGGGAGCCCCCCTACTAGGAGTGAAACCAGGTGCCAGAAGTCCTCCTCCATTTTTCAATCCCATTTTCAGCCGTATTCTCCATTACTGGAAGGCTTCGCTACGCGTTTCTAGCAGGGGTTTTCGGCGTAATCCCAGACTTAGACATCCTCTTTGAAATTCATCGTTCTCCCACTCACTCCATTCCAGTACTCCTAGCAGTCGCCGTTCCCGTACTCGTCATGCTATCCTCGAGAAACAGCCGCTTCCTCAAAGCCTCGGAGATAGGGCTCTTCGGGATGCTATCCCATCCCATCCTAGACCTCTTCGACGGCTACACCCCCATCCTCTGGCCTCTCTCCAGCTACTCCCCTTGGATTAAATTCTCAGTGGAGGCATACCTCTCAAGCACGCCCAGCCTCAACGTAGACTGCCAAGTGCTATGGCAACCTACAATCTTCCACCCTGTGGAAACCATAGGGGGAGTCCTAGTGACCCCTCTGGGAGCCGTCATCTCAGCCGCCCTAATGCTCCCTCCACTGGTAATGGTTGCCATCCACTACTACAAGTTCCTCAGAAGCCTCGACTAACTCCTCTATATAGCGAGAAGAGCGCCCCTCATTTTCTACAGAAGTTCCAATAGTGGTGTATCCCTCTATGGATGGGCCCCCAACACCTCGCAGAACTATATGAGCAGGTTCATGGAGGAAGCTACTGGTACCTCACCTACACACCAGCGCACATCCACGTCTATCCATATCCACCGCTGCCACCTTAACCCAAGTGTAGCGGCTTTTCCCACCTTTTTAGAACTCCCTCCCCGACGAGCTAAATAGCAAGCAAGTCTCGAGAAATAGGTCTCACCTCAACTCCCAGCCTCTCCGCAACTCCACGCGCCTTGAAGTCTATGAAGCCGCCCAAAATCAGAAGCCTAGGCTTCACCCCAGTAACCCTACGGTAGAGTTCTCCAATACGGTAGAGCTCACTAACATCTCCTGCTGAAACTCTAGACTTCACCTCCATAAGAATGTGAGCTTTGTCTCTGACCACCAGATCAACCTCCACGTCTGAGGCAGCACCATACACGAAGCCCTCTTCATCGCGGTAGCTCCACTTCTCCACCTTAGCTGCGCCAAGCACCTCCTCCACAACATACTTCATAGCTTCACGGAAGCCAACCTCAGTCAAGATGCCGAACCGATGGCTGATCACAGTCAGCACACGCCTATTCTCCCTCAACTCCTCCTCAACACGTGCAACTCTCTCCTCCAATCTCTGCTGTCTCTCCTCAAGCCTAGCGAAGTGTTCCTCCAACCGCTGTTGACGCTCCTCTAATCTAGCAAACTTCTCCTCCAACCTAGCAAAATGCTCCTCCAGTCTCTGCTGCCTTTCTTCAAGAGCCGCCTGCCTCTCCTCCAAAGCAGCTTGCCTTTCCTCCAGCCTAGCAAAGCGCTCAAGAAGCTCAGTAAACCCAAGCCTACCCATCACAGCATACCTAAACTCCCGATCCTCATCCAGCAGACGGAGAAACTCCTCCTTAAGCTTCAACAACAAACCCTCAACACCACTAGAAACCTAGGCAGCTATATAAAGACACCAGCTAAATCCCCACCACCTTCAACCTAGGCTTAACCTCAGCAATCCGCCTAAAATGCTCATCCACCGCAACTAAAGTGAGCTCTCTATTAACCGCCACAGCCGAAACAACTAAATCCACAGCTGGAACAGGTACTCCCCGCCTCCGCAGCTTCACCTGCAAAGAAAATGCTAACTCATAGTCTGCTCTACTTGGATAGATGATTTCAAGGCCCAGAACAGCCGCAGGAGGATGCTCCACCACATTCAAAGCTGTAGTATAGCCTGAAAGCCTCCTAACCCTCCGCACAGCATGAAGCTCCACTAACGCGCTTGTATCGTAGAGCTTCGCACCCGCCTCCACTCAGCCTCACCAACCCGCCTCTGGAACTCCACTTCCCCTGCGGAGGCTCAAACAAAACATCCTCCTTTAAGCCAGCTCTCTTCAAGAACTCCTCTCCTCTCTCCACATCCCTCCCCCTCGAGGCGGTCGAGAAAATCCTCAATAGCTCTTCTAACAACCTCACTCCACCTAACCTCCGGATGTTTCCTCATACGCTCTCGCAGCTCCCTAGGAATGCGAACCGTAAGGTTCTCGCTAACCATCACATGCTCCCACATACATTCAAATAAGAGCACGACATATAAAGCACAGTAGCCAAACCAGGAGAAGCTCCAATGAATTTCATAAAACCCCACAAAGAAGGGGTCCTCCTCACCATACACGTCAAACCCTCCTCTCCTCGAAGAGGCATCCACCTAGACCCACAAACACAACAGCTAGAAGTACATGTTAAATCTCCGCCACACAGAGGAAAAGCCAACCAAGAAGCCATAAAACTCCTAGCCAAACACCTCAAAATCCCCCAAACAAATATCACCATAGTAGCTGGGCACCACCAACCCACCAAAACTCTCCTCATAAGAGGAGTAACCATTTCTCATCTCGAAGAGCTTCTAGCTTCGCTTTAACACCTCTAAAAAAGTTTTAGTGGTAGGGGTACCAATTAGTGGTAGAGGCACCAACAAATGCTCTTCAGCCCAGCTCCCAAGGACAGCCGGGAAGATCTCTACGACCGGGAAGAAGAGCTAGACAGCCTCCTCCGCTTCCTCAACAACCCCCTAGGACCACTAGCCCTCATCCTAGGTCTGAGGCGCACCGGCAAAACTTCCCTCCTCAAGGTAGCCCTCAAAGAGCATGAAGGACTACACCTAGTCATAGATCTAAGAAAAGCCGAGGAGCAAGAGAAGCTCACCTATCGCAGCTTCATCGAACTTCTCCAAGACGCCATCAACAACATCTCCAGCAGAAAATGGCGGTCACAGCTTCTACAAGTACTCAGAGCGGTGAGAGGGGTTGAAATCCATGGTTTCAAAGTCTACCTAGCCTGGGGAGGGCGAAACAGAGTCTCTCTCCCCTTCATCCTCGAGCAGCTCAACGAGCTAGCAGCTCAAACTGGCACCGCCGCAGTGCTAGTTTTCGATGAAGCCCAAGAACTAGCTAGAATAGCTGGCTACCGCATAGACCGAATCCTCGCCTACGCCTACGACCATCTCCGCCACCTCAAAATCATCCTCACTGGATCCAAGATCGGACTCCTCTACAGATTCATAGGCAGAGAAAACCCGGAAGCCCCCCTCTTCGGGAGAGCCACGTGGGACATCGAGCTCGCCTACTTCACCAAACAGCAATCACTCGAATTCCTCCAGCGCGGCTTCGAGCAAGTCAACATCAAAGTGGATCAACAGCTTCTTCACCAAGCAGTAGAAAGGCTCAATGGAGTCCCCGGATGGCTCACCCTCTTCGGCTATCTCTCCCTTCAAAAGCCGCCGAAAACAGCCCTCAAACAAGCAGAGCGGACAGCAGCAACCCTATTAGCCAACGAGCTGGAGAACTTCCTCAAGCTTCGGCCACAAGCCAGAAAGCGATACCTAGCAATCCTCAAAGCCATAGCACAGCAACCTGGCAGCTGGTCGCAGATCAAAAGAGCAGCTGAAGCAATCCTCGCCGAGCCCATCCCACCCAAAAACTACACCACCCTCCTCCACAACCTACAGGACGCTGGCTTCATAGCTAAGACACCAGACAACAACTACCACCTCACAGACGCACTACTGGCTAAAGCCCTCGCCAAAATCAAGTAGAAAGCCCCAGCAGACCACTTAAAACTCGGAACTAGGGAAATTAACACCTAGGGACGTGGCAGAAGTGAAGCTCATAATAGCCATCCCCACCAAAAACCGCGAAGGGCTAGAAGATGAAGTCTACGAGCTCTTCGCAAGAGCACCATACTTCACCATCATAGAGCTCTCAGAGGCGCAGCCACCACAACTCAAGGAAATCCTAGAAAACCAGTACAAAGACCTCCTCCACGGAGTAGGACCCCTAGTGCTGAAAACCCTCAAAGACAAGGGAGTAACCACCATAATGCTGCCAGAAGCCGGCATAGGAGTAAAACAGCTAGCCAAAGAACTAGACATCCACCAAATAGAAGTAAAGCCAGGCATCAAAGTCCGCGACGCACTAAAAGAAGCACGCCAACATCCAACCTAGCAAATACTCTCACCAAGCTTCAGATCTGACTCGCATATCGTAAAAGTCCTCCAGCCTCCTCTTCGGCTCCAAGCTAAAGTATCCCAAAACTAACCCCCCTTAGTAACTAAACCCCCTAAGCTATAAAAAACTAATTGCAACTCTCCTCAAGCTGGTCAAACTCGGCTCCACACTTAAACTCCGCACAAAGAAAGCTTACCCCGACTTTGAGCTAAAGTGCCTAGAACGGTGAAAACCGCGCTGAAAGTCTCCGAGAATCTCCACATTGAAGATGCTTCAAAGCATTTTGACACCAAAGGGTATTGGTTTGACACCAAACTTAAATACCTTCTAAAGTACACCACGGTATGGTGACTGCCATGAAAATTGAAATGAACGACGTTGAGTATGTGACGGAGACCACTGTCACCATAAGGGGTTCAAGAAGGCGAACTACGGTGCCAAAAGTCATCGTAGATAAACTTGCAATCAAGGATAAAGACAGACTCCGGTGGATGCTCCTCAAGGACAAAACAATTCTCATCACAAAAGTCAGCAGATGACTTAAATTGCTTGATTTATTCACGCTATGTGTATCGGCAGCAGCCTTCATAGCAGCTCTAATCGACACCTCCCTCGGCATGTGCTACGGCACCATCCTCGCACCAATTCTTCTAATAGCGGGATACCCCCCTGGAGTAACCGTCCCGACAATACTCTTTTCTCAGCTAATTGTCGACATAGCGGGTGGCTTAACCCATGTCAAAGTCAAAAACTTCACCAAAAAAGATGTGAAAACAGCTCTACTCGTAGCTATTCCAGCAACAGTCCTCGTACCTCTCGGCGTATTCCTAAACATAAGTCTGCCCGTGATAGTCACCAAGACATACGTCGGTCTATTAGTCACCACCTTAGGGCTCCTACTCTTACTGGGAATAAGTTTCAAGAAGAGAAGTTCTAGTGGCCTTCTCTTGATATCCGGCATAGCGGGTTTCAACAAAGGGTTTATAGGCGGCGGCTTCGGCCCCGTCGTCGTGTCGGGGCAAGTAGTTTTCAATTACAATGATAGATCATCTGTTTCAATAGGTGACATTGCTGAAATTCCCGTATGCATTGTCGGGTTATTAGCCTTCGCCTTGCAAGGCAAACTCACCTTCCTGCCAATCTACCTTGCTGTAACCATTCCAGCGTTAATAGCAGCTCTCATCGGACCACACATAACGTTGGCATTCAGCAGAAAAGGGCTATTACGCAGTATAATAGGTGTAACAACCCTCCTCCTAGGCATCACGACTCTAATGAAAATCATCCTCGGTTGACATCCATGAAGACAAGGCTATCCAATACCGAATCAAAAACTGCTCTTCGTCGAATCACCAGTAAAACCTAACACTATATCCAAAGATACACCAGTTATCGTGCCAAAAACCTGTACAACACCAAAATAGTACGTAAAAGCACACTTCAATGCAGCAACCTCTAAAGCCTACGACACAGTTATACACGCCTCTCTCATCAGCGCTGCGCGGGCACGTGAGGAGATCTCTGGTGAGCACCGTGAGCCAGTTACAGCTGCCAGATAAAGCCAAGAAGCTAGCCCTAGCCACCCTGCTTCTAGCCTCCCTAGTCATCAACATAGGCTTCTCCGGCTTAAGCCCAGTATTCCCCTACCTCATCCTAGCCCTCAAGGGAGTCCTCACCCAGCTACCAGAGCTAACCCTGCAAGCTATACCTGCTCACCAGGGAGCCATAGAGTTCGGCATCCTCATGGCAGCCTTCGTAGCCACCAGAGCCCCCATGGCACTCCTCTCCGGAACCCTCAGCGACCACCTAGGAAGAAAAAAGCTCATCCTCACTGGAATGACCCTCTACACTCTAGTATCCATAGGCTTCCTTATCTCCAACGACATTCCCACCTTCACCCTCTTCAGAGCAGTACAAGGAATAGCCTCAGCCATGGTATGGCCAGTAGCAGAAGCCTACATCGCAGACATCACCACCTCCAAAACAAGGGGAAAAGCCATCTCGGCCTACATCACCACCATGAACATTGCTGAAATAGTGGGGCCAGCCATAGGAGTAATCATCTACAAAGCCTACATCGCCGCCTACGGCACAGCAGACGTAATAGCCGCCCTCAAATCACCCTTCATCTTCTTCGCAGCTACCAGCGTCATCTCAGCAATAATGCTCATCAAGCTGCCCAGCCTTCCCACACCGAAAACCAGCGCTGAGACAGCCAGCCTTCACCTCAAAGCACTCCTAAAACATCTTCAACAACTACCCCCAGAAACCTCCAGAAGCATCAAAACCATCTACGCCAACGGTGCCATGAACGGCATCTCCATGGGAATCATGCACACAGCCCTAGTCCTCTACATAGTAGAAGAAGTAGCCAAAGACCCCACAGCCCTAGGCATCCTCTTCTTCATAGTAGCAGCAGCAAGCCTACCCATCACCCTCGCCGCCGGCGCCATCAGCGACCACCTCGGAAAAAGAAAACCCCTCATCACACTAGGCTACATTCTCTCAAGACCCACAGCCTTCATCATCCCCTTCCTCAAAGCCTTCCTCCACATCCTAATAGCAGCCACCTTCACCAGCTTAGCCTTTAGCCTTGCCATGCCCCTCATGAGAACCCTTCAAGCCGACCTCACCCCACAACAAATAAGAGGCACCATCTTCGGCGCCCAACAACTCTTCTTCAACTCCGGAATAGTCATAGGAGCACTCCTGGGAAGCATCCTAACCCAGCAATACGCCCCCCACCACTACACCATCCTAAACATCACCACCACCGGCTACATCATCCCCTTCTGGACCGTAGCCATCCTAGGCACCATCACCACCATCCTCCTCATCCTCTACATCACCGAAAAACCAGCAACCCGGCAGCAAATAC
>JAGHCH010000120.1 GCA_021160575.1 Thermoproteota archaeon
CTCATCTCAGCCAATAGTCTCACGAGGTTCTCCCCTAAGTCTCGCCCATAAGCAGCCAAATCCTGGGCAGTCAACCTAACCTCTCGTGCCCCCCGTTCCACAGCTCTGCTAACCGCTGCTACCAAGCTATCCACTGAAAAGCTTCTGAGATCCCCTCTTGCTCGCTTGACTATGCAGTATGCGCATTCTCCAAGACAGCCATCCGCCACAGCTAGGGTATACACCGCCCCCTCCCTATACTCTGGAAGCATCTTGCCCTCCCTAACCCTCCCTCCAAGTAAAACCATCCGGGCATCTGCCTTAACTACCTCTAAGATACGTTCAACTTGCTGCGGGGAGATCAGCGATGCCTTTGGCGCCACCGAGAACACAAGTCCCGGCTGCGCCTTAGCCATGCACCCTGCAACCACCAGCTTCTTCGAAAGCTTTGAAAGCTGCTGTATCCTCTTGAGCATCCTCTCCTCAGTCTCCCTACGTACGGTGCAGGTATTCACAACAATCACGTCTGCATCTTCCAGGCTATCCACTAGAGTAACCCCTGCCTTTTCAAGCATGGTCTTCATGACTTCCGTATCTGCGACGTTTGCCGCGCACCCATAGGTCTCTATGTAGACCTTCACGGCCTTCTCCCCCACGCTCGCAGCACACGACATGCCAATGTTAAGATGGAGACGCTAATGGGGAGGTATCCTTCTACCGCCCTTACCCTCCCTCTTCTAATGGCCTTCAGCACTTCCTCAATAGAGGGCTCTTCGACCTCAACGACGGTGTAAGCCCTTCCAACTCCCCGCCAGTGATGAGCATCGCTGCCAGCTATCCCTGGAATTCCCCTACTTCTGGAGAGCTCCGCTGCCCTTCTATTATACCTTCTCCACGTGCTGGCGTTGCAGACTTCAACAGCATGCGGCTCCAACTCAACTGCTAGCTCCTCTCCAACGCCGTGGCTATACTTGTCAAATGGATGAGGCACCACCAGCACTCCGCCGGCACTTTTAATGAGGTCTCCTGCCGCTAGGGCATCGCACATCGGTTTAACAAGCTCCTCAAAACCCAGGGCTATCAGATGCCCCTGCCTCGTAGTGATCTCCACTCCTGGAACTACTAGCAACTCAGTTTCTCTCGAGAGTTTTTCAGCAAGCTGCATTGGAAATGGTTGATCATGATCAGTGATTGCAATGCCGTCGAGACCTTTTCTGGACGCAGCTCTAAGCACTTCCTCTAGGCTGCTAACGCCATCTCGAGACGCCCATGTATGCACGTGTAAATCCAGCTTGAGCTGCATAGCCACTACCTAACAAGGCTTCCCTCAGGAACCTCTCTCTCGGGGACTATCAGCACAACCTCTCCATCATGCACTGCAGCGAGAAGCATAACCTCTGATCGAACTCCCCTAATGGTGGCTGGCTTAATGTTAGCTACAACAACCACCTGCCTTCCTAGCAGCTGCTCTCGAGTATACTTCCCGCCGATTCTCGCGACGCACGACCTCTCCACTTCACCTAGTTTAATCACCAAGTAAAGGTGCTCCCTTCCAAGCTCCTTCACTTTAACTATTCTTCCCACTCTAAGCTCCGCCTTGTAAAACTCCTCCAGCGACACTTGAGCCATCTGCTTTTCTTCTCGAGGTAGGAGGCTTCTCCTAATTTTCTCACCTTCCTCAGACTTCAGCTTCTTAAAGAGGGGCTTCACCTCCCCTAGCTCATGCTCTGGAGGCAGCTTCTCCTTTGCAGCTTCCCATGGAGTGTTCTCTGGCTCGCCCTTAAGCTTCAGCATTTTATAGAGCCTCTTGGCTGAGAAGGGCATGAACGGGCAAATCAGGTCGGCCAGTGCTCTAACAATCTGCACAGCCACGTAGAGGGAAGCTGCAGCTCTTTCCGGGCTGCTCTTGATCGCTGACCATGGAGCCGTATCGTTCAGATACTTATTCCCAAGGTGCGCCAGCTTCATAACCTCTAAGAGACCGTCTCTAAACTTGAAGTTCTCAAGGTTCTCTGCAACTTTATCTACAGCTGCTTTGATGCTGCTGAGTACTTCCAGGTCCTTCTCCGTCAGATGAGGAGGCTTCGGCACCTTGCCGTTGAAGTACCTTGTGAGTAAGGTAAGGGTGCGGTGGATGAAGTTGCTTAGTATGTCCACTAACTCGTCGTTGTATCTCCTCACGAACTCCTCCCATGAGAAGTCTGCATCTCTATCCAGCGGCGCCGCCATAACTAGATAGTATCTTAAGGGATCCGGCTCCAGAAGCTTTAAGTAATCTGCAACGCTGATAACCCATCCTCTGCTCTTTGACATCTTCCGTCCTTCAAGCGTCAAGTATTCTCCAGCTATAATCGTGTAGGGTAGTCCAAAGCTGCCCTCAGCCATGAGCATGGCCGGCCAGAAGATAGCGTGATGATATATGATATCCTTTCCTATGAAGTGAACTATCCTAGCTCCCCCTTCCTTTCCCCAGTACTTCCTCCACCTTTCCTTGTCGCCTATCTGCTCCGCCCACACCTTTGTTGCTGAGATGTACCCTATTGGCGCATCAAACCACACGTAGATTACCTTCCCTTCCCCTCCTTCAACGGGGATGGGAACCCCCCACTCCATATCCCTCGTGATATCCCAGTCCTTAAGCCCCTCCGACGCCCACTTCAAAGCATAGTTCTTAACATTCACTGGAAGCTTTTCATTCCCTGAAAGCCACTTCAACAATTCTTCTTGAAATGCGCTCAACTTGAAAAACCAGTGCTTACTCTTGGCGACTACAGGCTTTTCACCACATACTATGCACCTAGGGTTTCGAAGCTCCGTAGGCCTTAAGTATCTCCCACAGTAGTCGCATGAGTCTCCCCTAGCTCCTTCATATCCACAGTAAGGGCACGTGCCCTCAACATACCTATCAGGAAGAAATCGATCGCAGCGAGGACATTTAAGCTGCTCGACCTCCTTCTCGTAGATAAACCCCTTCTCATAGAGCTTCAAGAAGAATGCCCTAGTCGTTTCATAGTGTATTGGATGCGTTGTCCTAGAAAATATGGAAAAAGCACAGCCAACACCTTCTAAATCATCCTTAATCAGTACATGGTACCTATCCGCTATCTCCTTCGGCGTTACTCCCTCCCTTTCAGCTCTAACAGCTATTGGCGTCCCATGCTCATCAGTTGCGCAAATGAAGACCGCATCCTCTCCTCTCTTCCTCAAGTACCGGTAGTAGATGTCCGCTGGAATGTAAGTTGACCTTAAATGACCTAAGTGCAAGCGGTCATTGCTATACGGCAACGCCGCGGTAATCAGCGTCCTTCTCTCCACTTGCCAGCCCCCTTACCCTCTCTCCAAGGAATCTCCTAGCAGACTTTATAGTGTTTATGCCCTTGTAGGAGCCCGAAGTTTATTAGCGAGAACCCTTTGGAATAAATGGCGGAGAGAAAGGCGATGCAATACGATTACCTGCAGCTCCTCGACCGTGCGAGAAGCGTGATACCCGAGCAAGCTTATACTGTAAGCCGTTTCGAGATACCCAAGGCCAACGTGCTGATCATGGGCTCCAGAACTATCATCCAGAACTTCAAGGAAATAGCGGAGCGCTTGAACAGAGATCCACACCATGTGTTAAGGTATCTTCTCAGAGAACTGGCGACAGCTGGCTCAATAGAGGATGTGCGCGCCGTGCTTCAAGGGAGGTTCTCCAAGGAATCTGTGGACAATGTGATCGCCAGATACACGCGGGGCTTCGTAATATGCCCTGCCTGCGGAAAGCCCGATACAAAGATTGTTAGAGAGGGAAGGTTAGCCTTCCTAGTCTGTGAGGTGTGTGGAGCCAAGAACCCCGTTAGGTCTCTAGCGTGAGGTAGGGCTTTGATGGAGAGTATGGTCTACGTTAAGGTATGGAAGTTTGAGGACCGCGGGGAAGTAATGGTCGCTTTATGCGATCCGCCCTTGCTCGGGAAAACCTTCAGAGAAGGAAGACTCAAGCTAGAAGTCAAGCAGGAGTTCTATGAAGGCGAACTCATGTCCGTAGATGAAGCAGTTGAAGTGATCAAGAAGGCTACCGTGGTCAACTTTGTAGGAGATCTTGCAATCGAGTGCGGGCTAAAGGCTGGCCTGCTACACGAGGAGTCTATAATTCGGATCTCTGGAGTGCCCCATGCTCAATTCATCTTAATGCTCTAACTTCGTCTCTCAAGCGTGCCAGCGAGGTTTTCCACGGTGTCCAAGCTATTCTGTGCTCGATGTGGAAGAGCCCTCCACAAGGATTCCCTTCTACCAGGCTTCCTTTGTCCAACTTGCTATGCTGAACTAAAACTTCCCTCCCCCTCTCTTCCCCGCTTGGAAGTTACGCTGTGTCCAAAGTGCCTTTCATACCTCCACGGCAAGCATTGGGTGAAAAGCGGCTGCGAAGACCCTATAGAGGCAGCGTCTAAAGCTATTTTACAAGCTGCACAACGCAGTGCAAAGCCTCTCCTAAAGGGAGTAATTGCTGAACTCAAGGTAGATGAAGAAGGGCTTCAAAATCTCTATACCTCTAACCGCACGCAAACCAATGTGATTATCATAATACGCCCTCCAGAAGCCAACGTATCCAAGACTCTTGAGCAGCAAGTAGTGGTCCGCTTCCAGCTCTGTCCTCAGTGCTCAAGGGCGCGTGCTGGAGGCTTTGAAGCAGTAGTGCAGGTGAGAGCTGACGGTAGATTCTTGAAGGATGCAGATTTCCAGCTGATAAATCGCGCTTTAAGCAAGCTTGCAGCCAAATACCAAGTGTCGGAGCGAGGCACCTACCTCGTAGAGGTCAAGGAAGTACATGGAGGCGTAGATGTTAAGTTCTCTTCTTCTAAAATTGCAAGGCGATTCGCCGAGGAGTTGCGATCTCTTGGAGGAGCAGTTGTCAAGTACAGCTATAAGATGAAGGGCATAGATTCTCGAGGTAAGACCACCTACACCACCGCTATCTCTGTGCGGTTGCCCAAGTTTTCAATAGGTGATATAGTCCGCTTCAAAGGGGAGTTCGCTATCGTTGAATCCTTCGATAGGGATAGATTCATAGCCACGCTGCTCCGCAGCCGCAAGAAGATTAGCATTCCTCATTCATCGGTATGGAAGGGGAACGAAGTGATGGTAGGCTTCTCCCCTCGCACTATGTCTGTAGCGTCCATTCACGGGAACTCAGCAACCCTTGTAGATCTTGCTTCTGGAGAATCCTATGAAGTGCCAGCCCACATTCTGCCTCCATGGGTGAAAGCAGGCGATAAAATTAGGGTGCTAGAGTCTGATGGAAGATTTCTGGTAGTCGGTTAAAAAACCACTAAAATTAATATCACCTTGTGCTCTTATCCATCTCAGCATCATGCTGGTGAGCTTCATGGTGGAAGAGCGCGAAGAAAAAGAGCTACGAGTGCCCATGGAGGGCGAAGTGATAGGCATAGTGGTCCAGCTTCTCGGCTACGATCGAGTGAAAGTCAAGTGTGCCGACGGCAAAGTCAGGGTCTGTAGAATACCCGGGAGAATGAAGAAGAAGGTGTGGCTGCGTGAAGGGGACTATGTACTGGTAGCTCCATGGGATTTTCAGTCAGATCAGAGGGGCGACGTGGTCTGGAGGTATTCTCGAGACGAAATAAAGAAGCTTGAGGCTAGGGGACTGATCCCCTCCTTCTAGCGAGGGTTGAACGATCGTTGAGCAACAACTCCATAGAGGAAGACAAGCTGAGGGCCCTCGAGTATCGAAGAATTGATAGAAGGCGTGTTAAGCTCAGAAAGAGCGAAGATCTCTTTGAAACTGTTGAAGAGGTCTTCGACTACTCCACTTTAATGGCGCTCTATGAACTCATTAACCGCGGAGTAATCGATGAAATGTTCGGTGCAGTAAGTGCTGGAAAGGAGTCAAGGGTCTACTGGGCTAAGGCGCGAGATGGAAGCGACCTAGCCGTTAAAATCTACCTGACCGCCTCTAGAGAGTTCAGAAAGAGTATTCAGCAGTATATTCGAGGCGACCCCCGCTTCCTCTCCATAAGGAAGGACTCTCGCCACCTCATTTACACATGGGCGCAGAAGGAGTTCAAAAACCTCGAAGAGGCTTTCAATGCCAAGGTAAACGTGCCCAGGCCCATCTGCGCCTACAAAAACATACTAGTCATGAGCTTCATAGGGGAGGAGGGTGTCTCAGCCCCCTTAATCAAGGACTATCCTCCAGAGGATCCAGACAAGGCGTATAGAACGATCTTAGAGTTTATCAAGAGGCTACATAGGCAAGCCAAGATAGTGCACGCCGACCTAAGCGAGTACAACATCTTAAACTGGAAGGGCTCCCTATACATCATAGACTTTGGCCAAGCCGTATCGACAGCTCATCCTATGTCTGCAACTTTTTTAGCACGGGATATAAGGAACGTAAATAGGTTCTTCTCCTCGCTTGGAGTTGAGGTAGTTCCCTTGGAGGAGGCTTTCAAATGGGTGACCGCTGGCTAGGCGATGTTCCGAAAAGCAAGCTCTATGTGAAGATCCCCATGGAGAGAGTGGGCGTCCTTATCGGCGAGAAAGGCTCAGTCAAGAAGCAGATAGAAGAAGCAACGTCTACAAAGCTGAATATCGACAGCAAGACGGGAGGCGTGGAGATCACTCAAGATCCCTCTGCCCCCGACCCTGCTGGCATCCTAAAAGCTAGAGACCTCGTTCTAGCTATAGGTAGAGGTTTCAGTCCTCAAAGGGCCTTTAGGCTCCTTGAGGAGGGGCAGCTGCTTGAGATCATTGATCTCAAGCAGCATGTTGGAGACTCTAAGAATGCACTTATCAGAGTGAAGGGTAGGATCATAGGTGAAAATGGAAAGGCTCGGAGAACTATAGAGGAGTACTCGGGAGCTTATATATCCGTGTATGGGCACACAGTCTCTATAATAGGTGACTATGACCAAGTAAGAGTTGCTAGGGAAGCTATCGAGATGTTGATTAGAGGAGCACAGCATGGCACGGTTTACCGCTTTCTCGAGAAAGCCAGAAGAGAGCTGAAGAGGAGAATGCTGCATTATCCCTCCTTCATGCCTGAAGACCTCCTATAGGTGGGATACATGTCTAGAGAGAAGTTTCAAGCGATCTCCCCTGCAGACTTCTTCTATAGAAATAGGGAGATCGCTGGCTTCGATAACCCGGTGAGAGCTACCTATACTGTTATCAGAGAGCTTGTGGAG
>JAGHCH010000061.1 GCA_021160575.1 Thermoproteota archaeon
CTATAGCCAGCGATAGCAAAGCCATACCAAAGGGAGCCTTAGCAAAGAGAACCCCATGGCGAGCATTGGGATAACCAGCACTACCTTCCCGAGAACTCTATCCTCCGGAACCCATGTCTTGGGGTTGTTGGGGTTTTGGTCATATCCTAAGTTGGCATCCCCCTTCGTCAAGAAGCGCCACTTATCTCCGATCTTCACCTTCTTCACTGCTCTATGCACAACGGGTTCCGGGTTATAGAAGGTAAAGAAGAGAATCTCTCTTTTCACGGTGTGTGCCCGTAGATACACTATGATGTCGCCTTCTGGAGCTGGTGCAGCCTTAATCTTCTCTGGAGAGACTCCCTTTACTACGATGAGCGACCCCTTAGCTATAGTAGGCTCCATGCTTCCTGAGCTAACAGCCGCTATGGGGATCTCCGTAGCCAAAGCTACTCTGATGAAGGCGCTTACAGCGAGGAAGATCATCAGTACTGCTACTATGGCGATGATTCCACGATACTTTTCCTTCAACTCGACCTCTTCTCCGCCGGGTACTCTACGACTGGTCCTAAGCCGAGCTGCTTAGCTTGCTCATCAACCATAGCCTGGATCTTCTCGATCTCCTCGGGAGGAAGATGCTTAAACCTTCCTTGCATCTCTAAGTACTCGATCACTGGTCTCCTCTTGGGTACCTTCACCGTCAAGTGGAGTACACCGTTTTCAACTTCATAGAGGGGCCACACGCCAGTAAGCACCGCCAGTTTAGCTATCTCTATGCCCTTGTTAACATCAAATCTCCACCCGGTTGGACATGGAGTTAAAGCGTGGATCACAGCTGGTCCATCAGCTTTAATCGCCTTCACCACCTTATTCGCCAAATCAACTGGATATGCTGGGGTGGCGGTTGCCGCATAGGGTATTCGATGGGCAACCGCGATTCCCACCAAGTCCTTCTTGCGGGTTTTCTGCCCAATGGACTTCTTGCCGAAGGGCGAGTAGTGGTCCAAGCGCCATAGGGGGTTGCCGAGCTCCTCTGTATCCCGGTGTTCATGTATGCCTCGTTGTCATAGCATATGTAGACGAAATCGTGCCCTCTCTCTAGAGCGCCGCTCAATGCTTGAAGCCCTATATCAAAGGTTCCCCCGTCTCCAGCGAGCACTATTACATGTGGATCCTCATCGGTTATCCCCCTCCTCCTCAACGCCTTGATAGCCGCCTCTATTCCCGAGGCAACTGCTGCAGCATTCTCAAAAGCCACGTGTATCCATGGAACTCTCCAAGCAGTCTCCGGGAAGTAGGAGGAGGCAACCTCTAAGCAGCCAGTGGGAGACACTACAATGGTGTTCTCACCAGCTGCCTTCAGCACAATCCTAACTAAGGTGGCTACAGTGCAGCCAGCGCACATCCTATGCCCTGGAGCGAAGTATTCATCAAGGGGCAGCTCCTTCAATGTCTTAAACATCCTGAGCTCCTTCATTCTCTCAACCCCACATACTCGCAGAGCACATCCACTTCCTCTTTTTCAGCTGCCTCTAGCAGCCGCTGAATCATGTAGTCGAAACCGGAGAAGGGCACGTCCCTCCCGCCGAGACCAGCGATGTAGTTCTTCACGAGGGGCCGCTGCCTTTCATTCACGAAGATGGTGGAAACCTCGGCGAAAGCAGGTCCTCCTAGACTTCCTGGAGAAGTAGCTCTATCGAGAATGCCTATCACCTTCAGCCCTTTTAATAAATCTCTTAGCTCTTCTGCTGGAAATGGTCTGAACACCCTAATCCTGACAAACCCTACCTTCGCCCCTCTCTCGCGCCACCTCTTAATTGCCGTATAAGCAGTCTCTGCTACAGAACCCATGGCAATTAACGCTACCTCCGCATCGTCCATGAAGTGGTGCTCCATAACACCATAGGATCTACCAAACATCTCGCCGTAAACTTCATCCGCTTCCTTGATCTTGGATCTCGATCTCTCAATGGCATCTATGGCTTGATACTTCATCTCAAAGTAGTACTCTGGAGGGCCGACCACTCCAAGAGTGTATGCAGTTTTCACTGAAAGCCTGTTCCAGAGAGGCTTAGGCGGCAAGTATTCTTCAACTAGCTTCTTCTCCGGAACTAAAACAGGCTCCACGGTGTGGCTGAGGATATATCCATCTAGGTTCACCATGACTGGCAGTAGGACATCCCGATCTTCAGCAATTCTGTAGGCTTGAAGCACGCTGTCGAAAACCTCCTGTGCATTGGCAGCCCATATCTGAATCCACCCCGTATCTCTTTCAGCCATGGAGTCGCTGTGGTCGTTCCAAATGCTGAGGGGTGCTGAGAGGGATCGGTTGGCTATGGCCATTACAACGGGGGCTCTCAATACAGAAGTTATGAAGAGGATCTCGTGCATTAACGCTAAACCTTGTGATGCCGTGGCTGTGAATGTCCTAGCGCCAGCTAGGGAAGCGCCTAGACACGCGCTAATAGCTGAGTGCTCTGATTCAACTGGAATGTACTCCGCGTCGATAATGCCATCTGCCACATATTCTGCTAGCTTTTCCACGATTGTTGTTTGAGGAGTGATGGGATAGGCGGCGATGACATCAACATCGGCAAGCTTCACAGCTTCAGCCACAGCGTAGTTTCCAGTAAGAGCGGTTCTTTTCTGCTGAACTTGCACTGCCATCCTATCTCACCTCAGAAACCATCTCTATCGCCCCCACAGGGCAGGAGTTGGCGCAAATGCCACAGCCCTTGCAGTAATCCAAGTTTGGCTCGTAGTAGCCATCCTCCCTCGGCTGCATGGCTGCATCTGGGCAATAGATCCAGCAGAGACCACATCTAGTGCACTTCTCGTGATCCACTACAGGCCGGAAAGTTCTCCAAGCCCCTATATGGTATTCAGCTGAGCTTCCCGGCCTATCGTTCATGGCTCCTATAGGTATTTCTCTCCAGCCGAGGAGCTTTTTCTCAGCCACTTTCCCACAACCTTGCTTCTCTATGTGCTCTCCTAACAGCTCTAACATTTCTCTCGCCAATACGAGATCCAAATCTCTCCCGAACAGCCTCTTCAACCCTCTCCAAGGGAATGGCATCTATGGCTTTAGTTGCCGCCCCGAGCATAGCTGTGTTCACAATGGGCACCTTTAACTCCTCTAAGGCGATCTTTGTGGCATCCACCGAGAAAATCTTGCTGGCGGAGGGGAAAATCCTTCTAAACTCTGCGGGATCCTTAGCGGAGTTGACTATTGCGACGCCGCCTTGCTTCAAACCTTCTCCTATGTTCACAACTCCTATGAGAGAGGGATCCAATACTACCACTATATCCGGCTCATAGACCTGCACTCTCATCTTGATGGGGTTGTTACTGATCCTTGTAAAGGCAAGTACTGGGGCTCCTCTCCTCTCTGGGCCAAAGGCTGGAAACGCTTGTGCCCACAGCCCTTCGGCAATAGCTGCCTTCGCTAAAAGCTCAGCAGCGGTTACTGCGCCCTGTCCTCCTCTTCCATGCCACCTGATTTCCAGCATCAACTTACTTCGTCCCCCATTATAGCAGATAAGCCTAGTAGAGCTGAGAAGTAAAATGCTTTATGTTAGTACTAGTAACCGCGAGAAATCTCCAAGCAAGCCTTTAAGGGCTACATGTGAAAATAGTTTGAAGCGGGGTGTATGGCGCTGCCGCTGCCAGCTGAGGTACTTGAGGCCTTGGAGAACGGTAGGAGCTTTGAAGCGTGCTTCGAAGACGATAAACTAGTTATTGAAGGAGTCAGAGGAATAGTCAAGGGTTCAGTGTCCCGGAAGGATGTTAAAGGCGTGCGTGTCTCGCGAAGGAAGCCTTCAAAGAAGCAGCTGGAAGTTGTGAAGCAAGCGGCTGAAAGGCTTCTCGAAGCTAAGCGGAGCTTTAAAGTGGTGTTTCGCTCCAACGAGGTAGAGCTGCGTTTCGACCTAGACCACTACGTTCAGCTCTACCCCGATAGGTGCTCTGTAATGGGCTTTCACTCCCCGGATGAGCCTCCCCTTGACTTAATCTATGATCTCCTTCAGAGCTATGGTCCGGTGAGGCTCTACGTTCCTAAAACTTAACGAAAGTGGTGCCTCCATGAATCATCCACTAACACCGCTATTCCAGCCGAAGGCTGTAGCCATAATAGGTGCCTCCCACGTCCCTGGAAAGGTAGGCTACGCCATCTTAGAGAACCTTGTTAAAGGCGGCTATGCTGGAAGGATTTATCCCATAAACCCTCATGCCCGGGAGATCTTAGGCTTAAAGGTCTATCCCTCCATCCTAGATGTTGAAGACGAAGTGGACCTCGCAGTTATAGCAATCCCCGCTGGCTACGTTCCCGATGTTCTTGAGCAGTGCGGCGAGAAAGGCGTCAAGGTAGCTGCTGTAATCAGCTCGGGTTTCAGTGAAGTAGGCAATGTAGAGCTTGAGGAGCAGCTTCTGGAGGTTGCAAGAAGGTATGGCATTCGCATCTTAGGACCTAATATGTTCGGAGTAGTGTACTCTCCAAGCCGTCTCAACGCCAACTTTGGCATCGGGGAAGTCCACCCCGGAAAGATCGCGTTCATTACTCAAAGCGGAGCCCTCGGAGCAGCCCTCGCCTATTGGGCTACAGCCGAGAAGATAGGCTTTTCAGCCATCATCAGCGTAGGTAACAAAGCAGACATAGACGACGCTGAGCTCCTAGACTACTTAGCGGAGGATCCCAACACTCGGGTAGTTCTCACCTACATGGAGAGCGTCAAAGACGGAAGGAAGTTCATGAAGTCCGCTAAGGAGTGCGCACTTAAGAAGCCAGTAATCGTAATGAAGGCTGGGCGTTCAGCGAAAGGTGCAGAGGCAGTTGCCTCTCACACCGGATCCCTAGCTGGCTCCGACGCTATCTACGATGCAGCCTTTAAGCAGTGTGGGGTGCTCAGAGCCATCACGTTCATTGAGGCCTTCGACTGGGCTAAGGTGATGGCTATGCAGCCTCCTCCAAGGGGCAAGAACACTGTAATAATAACTAATGGCGGCGGACTTGGAGTGCTAGCCACCGACGCTTGCGAAGATCTCGGGATACCCTTACCTCCTGTCCAAGAGGATCTTCGAAGAGCTTTGAAGGCTATTCTTCCTCCCTTTGCCAGCCTTAAGAACCCCATAGACCTCACAGGTCAAGCTGACGAGGATCTCTACTATCACAGTGTAAAAGCTGTTCTGGAACACCCCTCCGTGGATAACGTTATTACTCTTCAATGTGAGACCGCCCTCGCACCAATTCTCGAAGTATCCAAGGCTATACTGGACGCCCATAAAGATGCTAATGTGGAGAAACCTCACCTCATCTGCGTGATAGGTGGTTTAAGAGCAAGGGAGGCTGCACACTTCCTTGAAGAGCACTCTCTCCCTGTCTATAATGCCCCAGAGAGGCCAGTAAGTGCTCTCCACGCCTACATGCAGTGGAGCCGCTTCACAGGTTTGCTCAGCGATTAGCGCTTGCCAAAGTGCCTCCTAGCCAGCTCAAGGTAGCTCTTTGCATTATTTAATATTCTCTCCACATCCTTCTCCGTCACTGTACGTACGATCTTCGCTGGCACACCAACGGCTATAGATCCCTCCGGAATCTCCTGTCCCTCTCTCACCACAGCTCCAGCTCCAATGATGCAGCGTCTTCTCACCCTGCTCCCAGTGAGCAGTACTGCTCCCATCCCTATAATCACTTCATCCTCGACAGTGCATCCGTGAATCACGCATCTATGCCCTATTGTCACTCTCTCGCCAATCCGTGTTGGATAGCCAGGATCGGTGTGCACAACCGTGTGGTCTTGAACATTAGTTTCAGCTCCTATCTCTATCGGCTCAATATCTCCTCTAATCACTGTGAAGGGCCAGAGACTGACCTCTCTGTGGATTGTTACATCCCCTATTATGAGTGCTGTTTCGTCAATAAAGGCTGAGGGGTCAATAATAGGCTTCTTGCCCTTAAACATTCTGATAGTCATTTACCTCCCCTCTTTAAACTCCTCCACCTTCACTGGATCTAGCGTAATGTCTACTATGTAGTCGAATGGTATTTTCTCAGTCCACTTCGCGGCGTCGAAGATTCCCATCATGCTGAAGCCTATAACCTTGCCATCTTCGGCGAGCACCTCTCTTAGGAAACCGAGCACCTTCTCTATGGGCACAGCATACTTTGGTATGGCCATTCCACCCAGCAAAACAGCCACTTTGGCGCCTCGTGGATCGCCTTCTTCTCCAAGCTGCACTCCATAGCCCTCCACCATCACAAGTCTCCTAGCCTTGCTAATCTCAGCGTTAGGGCAGAAGTAGTGCTCAAGTTTCATTGCTCGGATAGCTCCTACCACGATCTCAGCAAAGGGGAGGCAGAACAGCGGCGTTCCAGCGAAGACCACCTTGCTTCCCTCATTTGGATTGATGGCTGCAAACACTGCCTTTAAGGAGTTATTCATGCCTACAGCTCCCTTATTTACACTAACAGTTCTCCTAACCCTCATGAAACTCCACCCTGCACTTCAAAGAGAAATTAATATTGTTTATAAGGTAATAGTTTCTATAGCCTTACGAAAAGCTGAGGCGTTAAGTGTGATTCTCCAAGAGTTGAAGTCCCTCTCGGCTAGAGGGTTAAGAGGCCCTGCTCCGAGCTTCGACGAAATTCATATTGCAAGGGCTCTTTGCCTTCTTCACGATAACCCCCCTCTAGGGAGAATTGCACTTTCCAAGTCGCTCGGAATAGGGGAGGGAGCTGCGAGAACGTTGATTAAAAAGCTTTCCTCCCTAGGTTTATTGAAGATAGATGCTGTAGGAGGCTGCCTGCTGACGGAGAAGGGTGAAGCTTTAGCCCGGAGGCTGCGAAGCTTCTTCCCAAGGAATCTCCAGTTAAACCTTCCATCCCTAGGCGTAGGTCGGCATGGATATGCCATCCTCGTAAGGTGTACAATTAGTGAGCACCGAGTTGTCTCAATTAGAGATATAGCTGTCCGCTATGGAGCTACTGGCGCTCTTGTTATCAAGTACTGCGAGGGGCGTCTAGAAGTGCCTCTCGTGTACAACGACTTAAAGGAGGAGTACCCCTCAGAAGCCAAGCTAATACTCTCCAAGCTCAAGCCAGAAGACGGAGACACAATCATAATAGCTTTTTCAGACACTACTTTAAAGGCCGAGCACGCTGCATGGGCCGCTTCTCTTCACGCAGTTAAAGGAGGTGCCCTCTAATGCCGACTATTGTAGATGTGTATGCCGGGGCCTGTGGTTTCAGAACGATTATCAGAGCTGAAAGCGAAACCTACTCAGCAGGTGATGTCTGTGCTTATGCTGCACGAGTATTCATAGAGAGTGAGTGCCCATACATTAAAGATCTCGCCAAGAAAATCAAGAGGCTCACCATCCATGACCTATACAAGCCAGTAGGCGACAACCCTGTCTTTAAGGAGGCAGCCATCTGTTTACGCCACCCCATGTGCCCTGTTCCATGCGCCATCCTAAAAGCAGCCGAAGCTGAAATGGGACTAGCTCTCAAGAAAAATGTCAGCATAACCTTCAGAGAGGAGTAGCTCTTCCATGAGCAGCTTAATCCACCCCGCTCTCTACGAAGAACTCATAGCTGCTTCCCTTAAGTCAGAGGCAGAGCTGGCCGCCGCTCTTAGAAAAGTGCTACAAGAACTGGGCATGACCGTAAAGGAGTTCAGCGAGAAAACAGGTATCCCTGAGAGCACTTTGCACAAAATTCTCTCCGGAAGTAGGGATATACGCCTTTCCACCCTTCGAGTGCTCGTGAAATCCATTAAGAACCTAGAGGCACCGCCACCGAGCGAGGGTTCCATAGTTATAGGAGTAGTTGCAGCCCCCTCTTCTCTTAGATGCCTCACCCGCAGAGGATTCACCATTAGGGGCAAGCACGTAATCCTCAGGATGTATCCTGCTAAAACCATTGAGGATGCCATCATAGCGGCGATAGTAGCTGAAAGGGAGGGTGCCCACGGCATTGTCTGTGCCGAAATAGTTGGAGCGACTGTGAGGAAATTTGTGAGAATTCCAGTAGCCTACATCTACGTTTGCGAAGAGAACTTCTTGGAAGCTGTGAAGCAGCTTATCAGTGAGATGCGAGTTAAGAGCAAGAGTGCTTAGAAAGTAACGACTTCCTAACTAGGATAGTTATCTATATATTAGGGAAGTCAAGGCTTTCTATGGAGGTCTTACATTGGCAAGTGCAAAGCTCATTGTAGCACTACTAGTAATTGTTGTCGCTGGTATTGGAGGTTATGCATGGTATCTTCAAAGCCAACCAAAGGTTCTAACCATAAGAATAGGCTATCAGCCATCTACCCATCAAGTGGCGGAATTCATTATCTCAGCTAAGGGCTGGCTTGTGGAGGAGGCTAAGAAGCTGGGCTATGAGCTGAAGATCGAGGAACACCTCTATCCCTCGGGGCCTCCGGAAATGGAAGCGTTTATGGCTGGCAGATTGGACGTGGTGTACGTTGGGGCTGCTCCCGTGGTCAATGAAGTCGGGCAAGCCAAAGGCAAGGGTGCACCCCTAGCTAAGATAGTAGCTTCTACTAACACCCAAGGCTCGGCATTAGTCGTTAGGAAAGACTTCAACTACACTGGTCCCGAAAGCTTGAAGGGAGCAGTCATCGGCACCTTCCCGCCGGGAAGCATTCAAGACGCCATCCTCAAAGACTGGCTCACCAGCAACGGACTAACCTTCGGCGCCCCTGGAGAAGGTAAGGATGTGACCATTATCGCTGGCGGTCCATCAGAGCTCGTCGAAGCTCTGGAGGCCGGAACCGCGGATGCCATTTTCGTTCCAAGTCCAGCGCCCGAGATCTGTGAACTTAGGGGAATCGGCAAATCTGTGGTGAACTCCTATGAGATGATGCCGGGACACGCCTGCTGCGTTCTAGCAATCAGTGATAAGTTCATTAAGGAGCACAGAGAGCTAGCCAAACTCATAGTCAAGCTGCATATAAAAGCTCAGAAGTTCATCAAAGAGAACCTCGATGAAACCATAGAAATTGCTGCACAGAGACTCTCCAAGGACTGGGGCTACGACCTCAGCTTTACCAGAACAGTGGTTGAGAAAGCCTATAAGGAGAACCCAACAGCCCTAGAATTCCCATGGGATCCCCACGAAATCGTGGACTCGGTGCTCAAATACGCGGAGATACAGTACAAGCTTAAATACATCCCCATACAGCTCACCTGTGATGACCTCTTTGACCTCGACCTCTACGATGAGGCTGTTGCCGAGATGAAGTGAGAATAGCCTTATACAGGTGTTAGCAATTAACTGGAAAGTCTCAGCAGGATGGTGTTGCCATTGACTTCGAGGGATCTAATAAAGCGATCCCTCACAGTGGAGATCTCAGCTATACTCACCTTTCTCGCTCTATGGGAGGCAGTGGCTAGGTTCAAGCTATTGCCTGCTTATGCTCTCCCATCGATAGAGGAGGTTGTAGCAGCCCTCTACAGCCAGGCAGCCCTTGGGAATCTAACCTATGCCTTACCCCACAGTCTCCTCCACCTAGCTTTAGGTTTCGCCGCAGCCTTTGCAGTAGCCTTGCCTTTAGGCATGGCTATGGGCTGGTATAGAACTGCTCAACGCTTCTTTGAACCTCTCATCGGGATCTTCAGACCAATTCCGCCAATAGCATGGATTCCCTTCGCCCTCCTCTTTTTTGTCTCCCTTCTCCAAGCTTCAGCCTTCATTATCTTCATAGGCGCCTTCTTCCCCTTGGTCACTAACATCTTCTTTGGCTTCCGCAATGTTCCTAAGCAGCTGGCCGAGATAGCTCACTCCTTCGGAGCATCTGAGAGGGAGATTCTCCTGAAAGTAGCTTTTCCCTCAGCTCTACCCTCAGTACTCACTGGAGTGAAAGTAGGGCTGGGAGTGGCTTGGATGTGCGTGGTTGCGGCGGAGATGTTTGGCGCCCCAGGTTTAGGCTTCATGATCATGCAGATGCGTTACGTACACGATATAGCTGGCGTGGTAGCCTACATGGCGGTCATAGGTGCACTAGGCCTTCTTCTTGAGTTCCTAGTCAAACTTCTCGAACGCAAGCTCCTCAAGTGGAAAATCGGGCTAGTAGCGGAGGGAATCTAATGAAACCAGAGATTATTGCTGATTCTCTCGTGAAGAGGTTCAACGATCTTTTGGTGTTAAACCACGTATCCTTCAATGTTTATCCCGGTGAGTTTCTCTGCATTGTTGGCCCCTCCGGATGCGGCAAATCTACACTTATCAGAATTTTATTAGGGCTCGAGAAACCTGATGAAGGTCGCGTGGAAATCCATGGACATTCTCCAAATCCAAGGATGTGCAAGTGCATAGGCTACGTCCCACAAGATGACGCGCTCTTCCCGTGGAGAACAGTGCTCAAAAATGTGCTCTTCGGCTTAGAGCTGAAAAACGAAAACGGGGAAAAAGCTCTCGAAAAGGCCCACCAAACCATAAAGATGGTAGGTCTCTCCGGGTTTGAAAACTACTATCCTCACCAGCTCTCAGGAGGTATGCGGAAACGAGTAGCGCTTGCCAGAGCCGTAGCCGTTGATCCCCAAATACTACTCATGGACGAGCCTTTTGCCAACATCGATGCCCAGACGCGGGCCCTCCTTCAAGTGGAGCTCATGAACATATGGTCTAGGCTGAGAAAGACGGTGGTCTTTGTTACTCACAACGTTGAAGAAGCAGTGTTCCTAGCCGATAGGGTTCTGGTTCTCACCAAGAGGCCAGCCAAGGTGAAGGCTGAGATCCCTATAGAGCTTCCACGCCCCAGAAAGCGGTTAAGCCCACAGTTTATTTCTGTTAGAGAACGCATCATAAGAATGCTAAAAGAGGAAGTTTCAATATAACACATACTTCACTTTTCATTAATTAGTGGGTTTTAAAGAATCTGATTTTTACTAAAAGTGGGCGAAAGCTATTTAGTCTAAGCTCGCCTCTAATGGATTACTGCCAGAAAGGCGTTTTAAAGAGGGAAGATATCTTGCCTAGGTACCCTGATAAAATAGACCTCTATGACGACCGTGGTAACCTCGTTGACACCAATGTGCCTCTTGAGGCCATTAGCCCTCTTCTGAACCCGGCTATCAAGCAGATGGTGCAGCTCATCAAGAGGTGTGTCGTCGTTGACCTCGAGGGTCTTGAAAAGGCTTTGGCCACTGGCGCTGTAGGTGGCGCTCGATGCATAGTGGCTGGTCGTTCTCTAAAGCTAGACCTAGTGGCAAACGCTGAAGCCATTGCTGACAAACTGGCTGAGTGCATTCGCGTGAAGCCAGACGACGACACTGAGGTCAAGGTCATAAGGGGAGGCAAGACCCTTCTAGTCTACGTCCCTAGCACAAGGTTCGAGGCTGGCGTTGAGTACACCACTGGCTGCACCACGGTTGCCGCTGGCCTTTGCTACACCATTATTGAGATGTTCAACGTAGACCTCTTCGACGCAGATCTTATCCACACTGCGGTCTGGGGTAGGCATCCGCAGACCGTAGATATGCTCGGCGGCTTCGTGAAGATGCTCTTAGCGATGCCTCAGGCAAATGAGGGTCCCGGCTATGCTCTGAGAAACGTCCCTGTAGCCCACTTGGCCATTATCACTAGGAAGAACGCCATGAATGCCGCTGCTCTAGCCTCAATCTTGGAGCACACTGCAGCTTTCGAGATGGGCGACGCCATCGGGCCCTTCGAGAGGCTTCACCTCCTAGGCCTAGCTTATCAAGGCTTAAATGCCAACAACATGGTCTACGATCTAGTTAAGGAGAATGGCAACGGCACTCTAGGCGACGTTGTCCGATCCACTGTGAGGCGCGCTGTTGAGGATGGTGTGATCAGACCTCTTAAGAAGCTGTCTTCTGGCTATACCGTCTACACAACCGATGACCTACCGCTGTGGAATGCCTATGCCGCTGCTGGCCTCATGGCTGGAACCATGGTAGTCTGCGGTGCAGCTAGGGCGATGCAGCATATACCTTCAGTCATGATATACTTCAACGATCTAATTGAGAGGGAGACTGGTCTCCCCGGCGTAGACTTCGGCAGAGTTGCCGGAACAGGTGTGGAGATGAGCTTCTTCAGCCACTCCATCTACGGCGGAGGCAACCCCGTGGTCTTCCACGGCAACCACATTGTCACAAGGCACTCAAAGGGCTTCGTCATCCCATGCGCCGCAGCTGCAGTAGCCCTAGATGCTGGAACAGTGGGCTTCACACCAGAGAGAGTTAGCGGAGTAGTCGGTGAGGCTCTAGGCGAGGTGCCTCTACTCAGAGAGCCTCTAAAGCATGTAGCTCAAGCAGCTTCTCAAATTAAGGGGGAGATATGAAATGTCCGAGTGGAAGCCTCAATTTTACCCAGGTCAGAGCTCCATAGCCGCCAATCGCAGAAAGTATATTGACCCGTCCTTCCGGCCTAGGAAAATACGCTCGGTAAGCGACGAAGATATCGTCAAGCTGCTAGGGCACCGAGCTCCCGGAGAAGCCTACAGATCGGTCCATCCACCACTCGAGGAGATGGGAGAGCCAGATTGTCCAATACGAAAGCTAGTAACACCGACTCCTGGTGCCAAGGCAGGTGACAGAATTCGATATATACAGTTCACTGACTCCGTATACTTCTCGCCACTAGTTCCATACATGAGGGCTTGGGTGGGCCATTCAAGGTACCGTGGCGTGGACATAGGTGTCCTATCTGGAAGAAGCCCCCTTGAGGCCAGAGAAAGGGACGTGGAAATAATTGCAAAGGAGTTCATAGAGACCGAATGGTTTGATGCTGCTAGGACTGCTGTCAGAGGCGCTACTGTGCACGGGCACTCTCTTAGGCTAGATGAGAACGGCTTAATGTTCGATGCCCTACGAAGATACGTCTACGACAAAGAGACAGGTGAAGTTGTCTACGTAAAGGATCAAGTAGGTGTGCCACTAGACAAGCCTATCTCCGTAGGTAAGCCGCTGCCTGAAGAAGAGCTTAAGAAGGTCACAACTACCTTCCGTGTGGACGGCGTGCCTTTCAGAGAGGACAAGGAGCTCATTGAGTTTGTCCAGCGTGTTCATGAGCTTAGAACAAGAGCTGGCTTCAACCCTGAGAAAGTAAAAGGTATTTAGAGTCATGGTTAAAAGTAGGGGAAGGAGGGAAAGATCGAAAATGAGTGCTCGAGGCCCTGAATATTACACAGACAGGGAGAAGATGTTCCTCTTCGCGCTGAGGAGGAAGTTCAAGGAGAAGCCTGAAGAGCGCTACACCAAGTTCTACATCTATGGAGGCTGGCAGCAGTCAAAGCGCAAGCGCGAGTTCGTCGAGTGGGCTAAGAAGTTGGAGAAGGAGAGAGGCATACCCTTCTACAACCCAGACCTACACCTAGGAGGTATCCCCGTAGGTCAAAGAGTCCTCATGAGCTACCAGCTCTCAGGCACCGACATCTTCTGCGACTGTGACGACCTCCACTTCTGCAATAACGCCGCCATGATGCAGATGTGGTGGGACATCCGCAGAACAGTCATTGTAGGGCTAGACATGGCTCATACCATCCTAGAGAAGAGGCTGGGCAAGGAGGTCACCCCTGAGACAATCAACCACTACTTAGAAGTTCTGAACCACGCTCTGCCTGGTGCAGCTGTAGTGCAAGAGCACATGGTTGAGATTCACCCCGCCATAGTAGCCGACAGCTATGTGAAGGTCTTCACTGGAGACGACGAGCTGGCCGACGAGATTGATGATAGATTCCTCATTGATATCAACAAGGAGTTCCCGCCAGAGCATGCTGAGCAGCTCAAGAAGGCTATCGGCAAGAGGCTCTATCAAGTCCTTAGAATGCCCACCATCGTAGCCATGACCTGCGATGGAGGCACAATGTACAGATGGGCTGCTATGCAAATCTCGATGTCAATGATCAACTCCTACAAGCTGATGGCTGGAGAGTCAGCCATCGCAGAGTTCGCCTACGCTGCCAAGCACGCTGAGGTCATTGTTATGGGCACGCCCATGCCCTGGAGAAGAATTAGATCACCCAATGAGCCTGGAGGCATACCTCTAGGCTACATCGCCGACATCTGCCAAGCTTCAAGGGTGCGCCCAGACGACCCAACATGGGTTGCCCTAGAAGTCATCTCAATGGCCGCCGTGCTCTACGACCAGTTCTGGTTCGGCAGCTACATGAGCGGAGGCGTAGGCTTCACCCAGTACGCCACCGCAACCTACACTGACAACATCCTAGACGACTACTGCTACTACGGAGCCGACTACGTCCAGAAGAAGTATGGAGGCTTCGCCAAGGCTAAGCCAAGCTTCGACGTCATCAAGGATGTAGCCACCGAGGTCACCCTCTACGGCCTAGAGCAGTACGAGCTTTATCCATCGCTGATGGAGACCCACTTCGGAGGCAGCCAGAGAGCCGCCGTAGTCGCAGCTGGCGCCGGAGTCTCCGTATCTCTAGCTACTGGCCACGCTACCGCCGGAGTGAATGGCTGGTATCTGAGCCAGCTCCTCCACAAGGAATCCATGGGCAGACTGGGCTTCTACGGCTACGACTGCCAGGACCAGTGCGGTTCAGCTAACAGCTTCAGCTGGAGAAGCGACGAGGGCCTGATGTTCGACCTCAGAGGCGTCAACTACCCGAACTACGCCATGAACGTAGGACACCAGTCCGCCTACGGAGGCATCGTCTCAGCGGCTCACGGCGCAAGAGGCGACGCTTGGTGTGTCAACCCGCTAATCAAGGTGGCCTTCGCCGACAAGAACCTCAAGTTCGACTTCACCAGGCCGCGCTACTGCTTCGGCAAGGGCGCTATCAGGGAGTTCCTACCAGCAGGGCTGCTAGATCCGATCATCCCGCCGCACTAAAGGGTTTCTTTTAAATTCTCCAGTTTCCCTTTTCTTGTTTTTATGAACTCAAATCCAGCAATTGACGGTCTCAGACGCATTTTAAGGATAGTTAAAGATCTAGCTAGCCTGGCCTCTTCCTCTAATTTCAGAGAGGAGGCATCAAGGAGGTACCCTGAGTTTCCCAGCATCGCAGCTCACATCGCGGAGCAGTTTGCTGAAGAATGCGTCCTTGAAGCCGTACCCCGCATCGAGAGGCAACTGGAGATTGTAGAGAAGTACATGCCTCCTGTGAGGCCAGCTCTGGATCCCATCGCTGGCCTAGAACTCGGCATCTATTCAAGGCTCTTTAGCGATCGTGAGATAGGTTTCTTCATGGGTTATCCCGGCTGCTGCGTAGAGAAGTTCGCCAGCGAGCTTCAGATAGGCTTCACTAAGCAGCACGTGGGGGAACTCGCCGAAGTGCTGAGTGAAAACCAAGTGCTAGTTATTACAGCTGGTTTCATCCCATGCAGCCTAAAGTGTGTCAAAGCTCGAGAGAAAGGTCTACTGGCGGTTGTTAGCAAAGAGGAGGTATCCCGACTCGAAGAGCTGGAGAAAGAGCTCTATCATGAGCTACCCCACTTCCACTACGAGTACATGGAGCATTACTACGAATACCTCAGGAAAACCTCGCCTCCACCAACCATAATCTAAGCATAGCGACCTCCGCTCTTTTCTCAATGCTTAAACCTCTGAAAAACCTTCTTCAGCCTGTCCACTCCGCGCTTTATCTGATAGTCCCAGTAAACCATGTGGATATGCCAAAGACCTTCGGCAAGGAGTGTGCTTCAAGTCCATCAAAAACAGCTATGTCCCCAGCCTCTCTAAGCTGCAGCTTTTCCTTTCTCTACTGATATCTGCTACATAATGGGCGAACTCGCGGCTATGATAGTTTGAGAAAGATCTCTCGGGCGTACGCGTATTGCCTTCCCTCATCTGCTGTAGAAGGCTGGGCAGCTCAGGCGCACATGCTCTGGAAGGTTCTTGAAAGGCTCATTACTTATAATGAGCTTAGACCCCAGCACCCTGCGTCCTTAGCTGGTCAAGTCAAATACTCTTGAGCACGTTCCTCACTGAACAGCTGATTTTCATGAGCAAACCCTACAGAGCGATACTTTTTTAAAAAGCTGGAATCGATCTCCAGGCCTTTTCTGAATATCATCCGCAATATGTTTCAATGTATAACTATAGGGGCGTTTTAGTAGTCAAATTTACAGCGATCTCCGCTATACCTGCCGAGTATTCGGATACACGCCTTATACTTTCAAGTATCATCCTCAAGGCTGCTACTTCTCGTGCGTTAAACTTTCCTTTTTCGAGGATTTCAGCCACTAAGCGCTCTTCCCTCATTCTAACCTTTTCTCTAGCCTTAATCGCTTGGTCAGCTCTAGCGACGTCCCTACCAATAACCGCATCAACCGAGTACTTTAACGCTTCCAATGCATTGTTCACATAGTCCTCCAGCTCTTCCAATAGATTCTCACTAACTGGTCTACGGATGATCTCCAGTAAGCTCTTACATACAACTACTGCATGATCTGCTACTCTCTCTAAGTGCCTAATCACAAGTCTAAACTCTAAACAATCTCTAAGCTCATGCAAGCCTATCTCATGCAGTAGCTCTGGAGAGCGTATAGCTAATGTCAACTGCCGAGTAGCAAGCATGTACAGCCTGTCCACTTCATCATCACGATTCATAATCTCCTTCAAGAGTTCCGCGTTTCTCATCTTAAATGCTTTCAAAGCGTCTAAGTACATATGTGTAGCCAGCGAGGCCATTCTTTGAACAGTTTTTACCACTGGAAAATCCACATGATGAATAAACACTTGCAGGACAAGCTTCTCCATAGTCTCTTCAACTAACTCTACTCCAATTAATGTTCTCTTGATGATGGTTTTCACCCTCTCAACGCATCTTGGTGGAATCCCCTTGTTTAGCGATGTAACCTCGATGGTGTTGTACCCCGCAATATATGCAGCTACAACAAGCCTAGCCAAGGAATCTGGATCATCTTCTGTTACATTGATTCTGGTTAGCTTATCTTTCAATGAAGGGGCTTTCATAGAAGGTGATATCAACAAGGAGCCATCGGGCAATTCACGGACAAGTAAGATATCCCCCGGCTTTACACCCCTCTTATTTGCCCAGTTCTTAGGCAGCGATATGATATATGTTGCTCCTCCTGTCAGTTGAACTCTGCGAATGGTCTCCTCCATGATATCGTCTCCATATTTTATACATGATCTATATAGCCTATCTAAAATAGTGTGGCAATCTATATAAATCCATTGTCTCCGCCTTCTCCCGGGGATAAAACGTGGAACCTATCAATCAGCGAGGCTTAGGAAAAAGCGGCGTCATCCTAGCAGTGCTAGTAGTTGTTGTGCTACTGATTTCGGTCACCTACATTCTCCAGCCCAAAGCTGTAGAGATACATCTCTCCGGCTCTACCACTGTCTACCCCCTTGCTACAAAGTGGGCGGAAGAGTATATGCAAAAGAAACCCAACTATAAGATCGACGTTTCCGGAGGCGGATCTGGCAAAGGTATCAGCGATGTAGCGCAAAACCTCGTAGACATAGGAATGTCCTCGCGGCACTTGAAGAGCGAAGAGTTCAAAAAGTATCCTTCGCTAATCCCCATCCCTATCGCTCATGACGCGGTAATGATCATCATAAATTCTAAGAATCCTGTGCTCAACACATTGCTGGAGAAGGGGATTTCAAGGGATGCTCTCATCAAAATTTACGTTGAGGGCTCTCTCAAGAGCTGGGAGTATGTTGCTAGCATTGATCTGGATGACGACGGCTACATAGACTACAATGGGACTCACGCACTTAACCCTGAAACTGGCCTCCTTGAGTACATGCCCAGCAATTACAAGCTTTCTGCAAGCTATGAGATACATCCTATCACGAGAAGCGATGCATCTGGAACCGCAGAAACCTTTGCTGAATTTCTTGGAGTAAACCAAGAAGATCTCAAGGGTATAGGCGCCTCTGGCAATCCGGGAGTTCTCCAAGCGGTAGCAAGTGATCCACTCGCAATAGGGTATGTGGGCCTTGCCTTTGCCTTCAAGGAAGGAGTATGCGCCATGCCTATCGACGCCAACAATAATGGCATTATTGAGGAACATGAACGAGTTGATAGCGAGGCTTACGTAGCCAGTCACATAGCTGACTATCCAATCTCAAGGATCCTGTTCTTCGTAGTTAATGGTAAGCCCACTAAAGAGGTGGCCGACTTCATCCATTGGTGTCTGACGGAAGGACAGACGTATGTAAGCGATGTTGGCTACGTCTCACTCACACCAAGCGAAGTTGAGGATGCCTTAAGTCTAATCCGCTGAGGGAGATGGCAGTGTCCCTCAAAAACCGCTCCACATTTTTTACTGATCGAGAAGGGGCTAATCCTCGCAGTTTACGCGGTAAAATTGACAAGTTGTCATCATGCTTTCTAGCAATAGCCTCAATTTCATCAATCTTCGTAGTTTCAACTATTGCTGCTCTTCTTCTGTATAACTTCATGAAATTCTGTGAACAAGGTTTTCTTCCAAGCATTCTCTCTGATGTGTGGCTCCCCAGTAAAGGAGAATATGGTCTCCTCCCATTCATAGCCGGGACACTATGGATTACCGCTGTTGCTATGACCATTTCTCTGCCACTAGGCTTTCTTACGGCAATCTTCATGGCAGAATACATTCCGCGGAAAATGCATTCTCCGATTAAGTCGCTGATCGAACTTCTAGCGGGAATTCCGTCCGTAGTGTATGGTATGTGGGGTTTAATGGTCCTAGTGCCTCTTGTGAGAGATCAACTTGCTCCTCTTATAGGAGGCAGCCTTGGCAAAGTTTTCCCACTATTTAGGGTGAATGTAAATATTGGTTTCAGCATTCTCGCAGCGGGGATTGTTCTTTCAATAATGGTGCTTCCAATAATGATCTCCACATCGGAGGAGGTTATGCGTGCAGTTCCTATGGAGTATCGTGAAGCGGCTTTAGCTCTAGGTGCCACTAGGTGGCAAGCAACTAAAACGGTAGTCTTACGGCTGGCGTCCCCTGGTATCTTTGCTGGTATTATTCTCTCCTTCTGCCGTGCATTTGGGGAGACTATGGCCGTGCTGATGGTTGCTGGGAATGTAATAACAGTTCCTTCTTCACTGTTTGACCCTGCTTATCCGCTTACAGCTCTCATTGCAAACCACCTTCCAGAGATGATCTCTATTCCATCCTATGCTTATGCATTGCTAACAGCTGGTTTCATACTGTTCGTAGTTACCTTTTCTTTCAATGTGATTGCTAGGTTAGTCGTCCGCAGACTGAAAAGAATGGGGCAATAGCCATGCGCAGAGCGATGATGGAAGAATTGCTGATAAAGCTTCTCATGGCGATAGCGACCGTCGTTGTACTAGGTTTTCTTCTAGTAATTCTAGTAGATATTGCAAGAAGGGGGGTCTCTGCTCTCTCCCTGTCAATGCTTATTGAACTGCCCAGAAATGCTGGGCGAGAAGGAGGGCTTCTCAATGCTATAGTGGGCTCCCTTTACATATCGAGTTTGGCAACATTGTTTTCAGCTTCAATTGGCGTTCCCGCCGGGCTCTACATTGCGGAATTTGAGGGTAAGTCTAGAATCGCGCGTGCAGCCAGCTTCGCAGCTGAAGTACTGTCGGGAATCCCGTCTATAGTTTTTGGAGTGTATGGATTCATCATCTTCGTAATAATGCTTAACATGGGAGTTTCATTGCTTGCTGGAGCTCTTACTCTGGCTTGCCTAGAACTACCCATAATAATCAAGGTTACAGAGGAAACTGTAAAGCTAGTGCCCTCACATATTAAGGAAGCTGCTCTATCTCTTGGGGCTACTCGCTGGGAGGTTCTCTCCAAAGTTACTATTCGCCAAGCTGTTCCAGGCATTGCGACTGCGGTACTTCTAGCATTCGCCCGCGGAGCTGGAGAAGCAGCCCCGCTCATGTTTACTTCTGGTTACAGCAACTTTACACCAAGCTCTCTTCTCAGCCCGGCAGCAAACCTTCCCCTAGCTGTTTACTACTTGATTATGATGCCATTTCCTGAAGCTCACATGAGGGCATACGCGGCTGCTTTCATCCTAACAATAATGGTTCTCTCCATGAATTGGTGTTCCAGGATGCTCTTTAAGAGGTGGAGTCGATATGTTGTCAAGTAAGAGTCTTAAAAACTTGCAGCATTCTCGCCCCTCTGTCCAAGGTAAAATAGTTGTAGAAAACTTGAATGTCTACTTTGGGAAGCACCATGTTCTCAAAAATCTCTCCATAGCCATACCAGATCGTCAAGTGACCGCGATTATTGGTCCTTCCGGCTGCGGTAAGACAACATTCCTCCGCTCGCTCAATCGGATGATAGAGCTTGTAGACGGCGCTAAGGTAACAGGCAAGGTGTTCCTAGACGGCCTTAACATCTACTCCCCGAAAGTAGATAGCTCTGATATCAGGCGCAGAGTAGGCATGGTCTTCCAAAAACCAAATCCTCTCCCAATGAGCATATATGACAACGTAGCCTTCGGGCCAAGGATACACGGCATCAGAAACAAGAAGGTTCTTGACAAATTGGTAGAGGAATCTCTCAAAGCTGCTGGACTTTGGGATGAAGTAAAGAATAGACTTAAAGATCCCGCCGTCTCCCTCTCTGGCGGTCAGCAGCAGCGTCTCTGCATCGCAAGGGCACTCGCAGTCAACCCAGAAGTTCTACTGATGGATGAACCCACCGCTTCTTTAGATCCCATCTCCTCAGCGAAAATAGAATCCTTAATTCGTGAGCTAAAAAGAAAGTACACTATCATAGTTGTTACCCATAACTTGCAGCAAGCTATGCGCATCGCTGATTATGTAGTCTTCCTCTTCATGGGAGAACTGATAGAACACGGAGCAGCTGATGAAATCTTCACCTCTCCAAGAAATACTAAAACTATTGAATATCTTAGGGGGGCTTTCAGCTAAGCCTATAATTTCCAGCTACGTAAGACAATAATGCCAGCTCTTTCCGTGCGCGGTGTCTCCTCGTGAAAATCGCGGTTGTCACTCCTGAAGTTTACACTTATGGCGCTATGCTGGTAGCTGGTTCCTTAGAGGAAGCTGGACATGAAGTTAAGCTGATCAAGGTCGCTGATCTACGATCTCCTCCGGTGGACGAGCTAAGAAACTACCCCATGGTTTGCCTCGGCCTTTACTCCACCCTTCACATAGCTAAATTAGCTCCGCTTATACGGCAGCTTGCTAAAGCTGGCTGCTACACCGTTGTAGGGGGTCCGGCCGCTTTTGAACCTAGAGTGGTTTTCTACCATATTCCTGAAGTTGATGCAGTGGTGGTTGGTGAAGCTGAAGACTCTATAGCCGCTTTAGCCAACTTGTTCTCTAAAGCCTCTCCTAAGCCTCCTCCAAAAGACCTTGAAGGTATTCCTGGGGTATTTTTCGTGGAGGGCGATGAAGTTGCTGGCACTCCTCCTAAACCAGTAGACTTGGACAAGCGCCCTCCACCCAAGATCCCCCCAGACATCTACAGAGAGAACATTCGAGGAGCCAACGTCTACATGGAGATTCTCCGCGGCTGCCATGGCAACTGCACCTTCTGCCAAGTGCACTGCATGTTCGGGAGAGTTATCCGCTGTAGAGCTCTAGAAGACGTAGTTGCCGAGGCTAGGGAGTTCTCAAGAATGGGAGCTTCAAGAATAGCCATTAGTGGAGGCACAGTCACCTACTATAGATGCAGCGGCTATTCTTTCACCGACCTCCTCCATAGCCTCTCTTCTCTAGTCGGTCCTGACAATCTTTCAACACCTGACGTTAGAGTTGATGCAGTGGATGATGAAGTGCTTGAAGCTATAAAGAGGTACACAATAGGGTGGATTTTCTACGGCATAGAGTCTGGCAGCCAGAGAATGCTCAATAAAATGCGTAAGGGAATTACCCTCCAGCAGATCAAAAATGCTGTGGAAATGGCTAGAGAACTTGGGGTAAAGGTGGCCGGTTCCTTTATCGTCGGCTATCTAGGAGAGAGCGATGAAGACTACGAAGAGACCAAGCAGCTAGTGGAGGAGCTTTCTCTCCACGACTGCTTTGTCAGCATAGCCGAGCCTTTGCCCAGAACCCCCTACCTTGAAGAGGTGCTCAAGTCACCCCTCTCTGAAAACCCAGTGTTCGTAAAGGATCAAGGGCTCTATGGGAGGAAGTATGGGCTTACAGTGGCTGAAGCGAGAGCCTTCGACCTCATGATAACTGGCTTCATCTCAAAGCCTAGGCTGGAGCTTCTGTCAAGAGATGTCGAGCTCTCCTTCCTTCAAGAAGCGAAGAGGCAAGGGGAAGATATACGAAAAGCAACCCTAATGCTGCGGCAAGCCCTCACTCAGCTCTCTCTATGATCTGATCTACTAGTCCTAGAATCTCCCTAGTCTCCTCCACCACGTAGTCCGCGACTTCAAAAAGTTCTCTGGGCTTCTCCTCTCCATCTTGAAGCGTCAAAACCGAAATATCCGCGTGTATCATAGCTTCATAGTCGTTTAGATCGTTACCTATCATGAAAACTAAGCCATAAAAGCCCTTCAACCTCTCCACGATCTCCGCTTTCTCATAGGGATCTGCGTTAGCAAAGGTAAAGTAGCTTGAAATGCCGAGCTTCTTAGCCAGCTTGCCCACCGAATTTCTGCAGTTCCCCGAGACCAAGAAGAAGTCAATTCCTCTCTTCTTTAAGCCGCCTATGAGCTCCACAATCCCCGGGTAAAGCTCCCCACCTAAGCCTACACAATGGGAGGGCCTTCTAATCTCACCGTCAACAATTACAGCTAATCCAGTGCCATACTTCGTTTTACCTGTGCGCAGCACCTCCAAATAAGCTGCTTTAAGTCCTTCAGCTATTCGTCTAAAATTTTCTTCTTCCTTCAAGCTAAGGCGATAGATTTTCACAGCTTCCTCTTTCGATATTCCTACGTAATAGCTGGCAACAGCCCTTGCCTTCTCCAAGAACTCCCCAGGGTCTTTTGTAACCCTACTTAAAGGCCCCTCTAAATTCACAAGAGCTCTCTTTGCAGAGGAGACCAACTCGATAACTGAGATCTCCTTAAGTAGTTTACCACCCCAGCAGTCAACAACTACCCTATAGGGCTTGAGGATAGTCCCCGATACGTCAAAGACTATTGCTATCCTCAAGGATGTTACACCGCTTCAGCCCACGCAACCGCTGTCGTAAATTTCTTTTTCAAGAAGCTCCTCTGCACCCTCCTCCTCCAAGCTCCTTCTAGGCTTCAACTCAACCTCCGCTTTTACTCTTTCCTCTTTCTTCCTTCTTCTCTCCATCAGCTCAAGAACTCTCTTTAGCTCCTCCTCCGAAGAGGGCTCAAGATACTCTACGCTATAGAGAAGCCCGGTAGTGTCTAGCTCAGCCCATAACCCCCCTATTTCATCTCTTACAACACTAATAACCCTACCAACGGTGCCAGTTCCCTTATACCTCACCACATCCCCAATTTTCACAGCTTCCATGATTAAGCATCCCCCACCAATCTTATTACACGCCCCCCTATAACAGAGTTCCTCTCCAGCGAATTTCTCCTAAGATTATCACCCGGCATCAGCTGCGTATCTCAAGACCATAAACTATATTTCAGCAGTCCAAAATTATATCTCAGCTCCCTAGTGGGGATGGGTTCCTTGCTACAAGAGAGCTTACAGCAAATCACCGAGGAACTTCGAAAGTTTCGAGGGCTCTCAAGGAAGTCCTGCATAGGCGACATCTTGAAGGTCTTCGGAGAAAGAGAATTCGATGACGCTGGTTTCCTCGATATAGATGACTTCTATATAGTGGTCTCAACCGATGGGATAACCGAAGATCTGGTGAAGGCGGATCCATGGCTAGCTGGCTACTACTCCGTGCTGGTAAACGTGAACGACGTTGTTGTGAAGGGAGCTAAACCTCTAGGCTATGTCAACGTAGTTTCCTCTCCTAACAGTCAAACCCGGCTGATGATAGCCAAGGGCATCGAGGCCGCGCTTAAGAAGTATGGGCTGAAGCTCTTGAAAGGGCATACACACCCTGACACTTCTTATGAAGCTATAGATGCCGCGGTGATAGGCGTTGCGAAGCGCATTGCAAGAAGCTCCACGGCAAAGCCAGGGGATAGCATCCTTCTTGCAGTAGACCTCGACGGCTCCTTTGGACAGAAGGGATGGGTAAAGTGCTTCGACTCTACTCAGCATAAAAGCCCTGAAGAACTCCGGCAAATGCTCTTCACAGTAATCGACGTGGTCGAGTCCTCATTGGTCACCGCTTCAAGAGACGTCAGCGCCCCCGGAATCATCGGGAGCATTGCCATGCTCTGTGAGTCAAGCAACGTTGGTGCTTCCATCAACCTAGAAGCGGTACCAAAGCCTGAAAATACCTCTATCGTCGATTGGCTTACCGCTTATCCAGCCTTAGGTTTTATCTTCACAACGTCCAAAGCCCGAGAATGCCTCCGCCTACTCGAGAGCAAGGGTTACCACGTTTCTGTCATAGGCGAAGTCAACAATACTAAGAAAATCACCCTACAATACCGAGGAGAAAGCGAAATCTTTGCAGATCTTAACACAGAGTCTATCTTCGGCTTCAGAAAGCCCATACACCCCTGCCTACCCTAAGTGCATAAAGGCCGTTCTAAGCTGCTTCACGCCCCTTGTAGTCTTTAACCCGGCGATGAGTTCCTTTACTTTCTCTGATTCCCCTGAAATCACTAAAACTTCAAGGCAGCTCTTTTCATCGACATGAACGTGCATTAAGGAGTTTATGACATCTCCATATTCATGTTGAACTTCGAGAAGCTCTCCCCTCTGCCTCCTATCATAGAGGATCGTGATGGTGGCAATCACCTGTCCCCTTACATCCTCGTACTCATGGTGATCAGCAATGAAGTTTCTGAGTGCTTGCCTGAAGAGTTCAGAACGACTGGCATATCCATACTTTTTAGCGACTTCATCGAGCTGAGAGGTTAACTCCTTTGGGAGTGAAATGCTTATAATGTTCATTTTTCCAGCTCCTTATTAACTACTAATCCTCAATCCTCTTAAATATTATTAACTTAATGAAGGAAAATTAATAAGTCTCCTCATCTTCATTTTCAAGTAGGAGGTTTCATGCGTTTAACCATTTTAGTAATACTGCTGTTGTTTCTCTTAATACCTACAACTGGAGGAGCCCTTGAAAATAAGGTAGTGGTAGCTGTCTCCGTGCCTTCGCTATCATATATTGTAAAAAGTGTTTTAGGAGATTATGCTGAAATAGTGGTTATAGTTCCGGAAGGTGTAGATCCACATCTCATCCAGTTCTCTCCCGATCTCCTCTCCAAGGTTTCTAATGCTGAACTCCTCGTGCTGACAGGGCATCTCCCCTTTGAGCAGAAGCTCTGTCAAGAAGTTGGCCCTCAGAGGTGTCTCACACTTAAAGACTACTTAAAGGAGGGCGCTGTTCTGCTGAAACTGCCTAGTGGCGAGTTAAATCTTCACGCCTATTGGTTACATCCAAAGAATGCTCTCGCAATAGCCTCGGCATTGTGCAAGAGAATTTCCATTTTGCATCCTGAGTTGAAAGATTTCTGTGAGACCTCTCTGGCAAAGTTCGCGGATGATGTGCAACAGTTCTTGAAGAGTTCCTCCTCAATTATGAGGGAGCGTCAAATGGTCAACTGCCCTGTTCTGGTGGTCTTCCCAGCCGAAATGTACATTGCCAATGCATTCAACTTGACAGTAGCTGAAGTCTTAGTGGAAGGTGAGCTGGCCCCCTCAGCTGAGAAGTTGTCGAAGATCTCCGAGATGGTGGAGAAGGGAGAGATTCAGCTCATAGTAGCATCTGATGTGTCAATGTATACTAAAGCTGGTGAATACGCTGAAGGCTTCGCGAGAGATCATGGAGTGCCATTAGTCCGCGTTGCTGTCCTCTCTGGAGCTTTCTCTGACTACCTCGACTTGATGTACTACAATTTGGGGGTTATTACATCCTCCTACTTGAAGGGCTCATCAAAGAGTCATAGCGATCTCTCCTTAGTTCTAGTGCCTATACTCGCAGTAGTAGCATCTATTGCAGCCGCTGAAAGCTTCATCCTGTGGGGGAGAAAGCCTTGAGCTATGCCATAGAAGTTGAAAACCTCACAGTAACTCTCAACTCTACAGTTGTACTTGATAGTCTCTCCTTCAAGCTGCCGCATCCAAGCTTTCTGGCAATTATGGGCCCTAATGGTGCTGGAAAGACTACTCTGATTAGAGTTCTTCTAGGCTTTCTGAAGCCGGTGAAAGGGAAAGTTAGAGTTTTTGGAATAGATCCAGTTGAGCATCCATCTGGAGTGAGGGCTCTAGCTGGGTATCTTCCTCAAAAGGAGAGAATTTCCTTCGAGATTCCCATGTGCGTGAAGGATGTTGTGTTGATGGGTAAGCTTCTCAAGAAATCTCCTCCAAGGGTTCCCACCCGAGAGGATATTGAAGCTGCGAGAGATGCTCTCCGCGCTGTAGGCCTCGAAGAACTCTGGAACCGCTGTTTTCGAGAACTCTCGGGAGGGCAGCAGCAGCGCGTTCTCCTCGCTAGATTGCTAGTCGCTGAGCCTAAGATAGCCTTCCTCGATGAGCCCTTTGCCGGTGTAGATGTGCAAACTCAACAAGCGTTAACAGCTCTCCTCCATAAGCTGGTGCGGGAAAGGAAGGTAACCATTGTCCTTGTAACTCACGATGTGAACCCGATTCAAGAGCACACCGACTACATCTTGTTGCTGAACAGGAAGGCGATAGCCTTCGGACACCCCACGGAGGTGATTACCTCGGAGAATCTCTCCAAGATGTATGGTGCTCCCATCAAGGTCATTCAGTATGGTCAATATTGCTATGCCATCACAGGTGATGTCCATGCTTGAACCCTTCCTAGTGAGAGCACTGGTTGGCGCTCTTTTAACCTCTATTATAGCCGCTACCAGCGGAACCTTCTCAGTTCTCCGCGGGCTCTCCTTTCTGGTCTCCGGCGTAGCACACGCAGCCTTTGGAGGAGTTGCGCTAGGAATTTTCCTCCAAGAAGTTATAGGCGTGAAGTGGTTTCACCCTCTTCTAGGAGCCTTACTCTTCGCAGCTATTGTAGCTGTTGGAGCTGGATATGCTGGTGAAGGCGGTTTCACGGCTAGGATGGAGGCAGCCATTGGAGTGATCTTCGCCTTCTCCATGAGCCTCGCCGTGCTAATCATGTTCTACCTCCCTGCAGAGAAGATCCCCCTCATCTGGGGTTTCCTCTTCGGAGACATCCTCCTCCTCACCAACGAAGACCTTTTTCTGCTAGGGGCTATGACCTCCCTAATGATAGGCTTCACCATAGTCTTCCATAGAGAGTTCACCTACATTATCTTCGACCCCGAGACGGCTGAAGCATATGGCATGCGCAGCAGAGCATACCACTACCTCCTCCTCGTCCTCTCCGCCTTAGCCATAGCGGCAGCTACTAAAGCCGTGGGCGCGATACTGGTGTACGCGGTGATAGTAATTCCAGCAGCTACATCCGCTCTGGTGGGGAGGAGTATTCCATCCATAGCCTTGAGGGTATTTCTCATAGCAATCTGCTGCCAATACCTAGGGCTCGCAGCCTCGGCAGTCTTCCAAGCAGCTCCAAGCGCTGTAGCAGGGGTTCTAGCAGCCCTCATCTACCTCATCATCCTCCTCGCTAAGAGGAGGGGCCAGTGAAAGGTGGGCAGCATCCAAGTAGCTATAGCAAGGGTAGAGCGCAGCGATGTCTTCTTAGCTGTTAGACGGGCAGTTAACCTCGTAGGAGGTCTTCAACTAGGCGAAGGTGATTTATTAATAATCAAGCCTAACATGCTCAACGCGAGAACAGCCCTCGAAGGCGTAACTTCAGATCCCAGAATTGTTGCCTCTCTCGTGAAGCTCGCTAGAGAGCGTGGAGCTAGGGTGGTGGTGGGCGATTCAAGCGGCTCTTCAACGCCGCTGAGAACTAGAGAGGTCTTCAAAGCCACCGGGATGGAAGACGCCGTCAAGAATGCTGGCGGCGAGGTTGTAGACTTTGATTCGCAGCAGCCAATGCTAGTTGAGGTGGCAAGCAATCCTCCTTTAAAAGTGGTAGTGCCTCGCCTTCTCATAGAGGCCTCTATGGTAGTAAACGTTCCAAAACTGAAAACACACGTGCAGACTATCTACACTGGGGCTATAAAGAACATAGCTATGGGATGCATCATAGGGCAGACTAAACTCCTAGTCCATAGGCTCGGCAGAAGCTGCAAAGATCTTTCAAGGCTAATTGTAGACATCTATGCCTCTATTTCAAGCAATGTGAAGCTTCACGTCATGGACGCGATAGTTGGCATGGAGGGCAATGGTCCCAATGTAGGAGATCCGGTTGAACTCAATCTTGTTTTAGCTTCAAGAAATGCTCTTGCACTGGACATTGCCGCTACACTACTAGTCGGCTTCGACCCTAAGGAGATCCCCACCATAAGCTATGCCATGCAGCGAGGTTTAGGTCCCTCTTCTATCGAGGAAGTTGAACTGATAGGTGATGCAGTATCCATTCCGGTTAAAAGGTTCAAGAAGCCTTCTATCTTCAAGACAAACCTTCTCTCCTATCTTTCCTCTTTAGCTTATCCCGTCCTTGAATGGAGACCCTATATACGAAGACAGCAATGCGCAAACTGCGGAAGCTGTGCAGACTCTTGTCCAACTTCAGCCATAGACCTCCAAACTTCCACCATAAATTATTCCAAGTGCATCAGATGTTATGTCTGCTACGAGGTATGCCCCTCTAGGGCCATAACCTTGAAGAGGAGAATCAGCCTTCCAATATCGAGGCTCTTTTAGAGGGGCAATTTCATGGCACGTAAGCTCATAGTGCTCGGCGAAGATATCCCTCTCATAGGCTCCATAGCCTTTGGGCTAATAGACAGGGGCACAAATCTCATTCAAGTGAGGCCCTCCACTCAATGTCTACTCTCCTGCATCTTCTGCTCCACCGATGCTGGTCCCAACTCTAGGTGGAGGCAAGTTGAGTACTTGGTGCTGCCAGATCTTCTTGTGGATGCCTTCAAGCAGTTAGCCATCTTCAAGGGAGGTAGAAAGCTTGAGGCCCACATAGACACGGTAGGTGATCCCCTCACCTACCCCCATCTAGTGGAGCTGATCTCCCTCCTAAGAGAAGTGCCTGGAGTCGAAGTGATCTCCATGCAGACTCACGGCACTCTTCTAACCGAGAAGCTCGTAGATGATCTGGCTTCTGCTGGGTTATCTCGAGTGAATCTCTCCATAGACGCCTTAAATCCTGAGCTGGCTAAGAAGATGGCTGGAACTCAACACTATGATGTTGCCCATGCCTGCTATATCGCAAGGTACATCGCCGAAAACACCTCCATGGACATCATTATAACTCCCCTCTGGCTCCCCAAGTTCAACGACGCAGAAATCCCAAAGCTCATCGAATTCGCCCTCGGAATAGGTGCTGGAAAGCAGGTTCCCGCGCTGGGCATCCAGAAGTATGAGGTACATAAGCATGGGCGAAAGGTGAGGGGGGTTAAGCCTCAAACATGGTATCAGTTCTATCAGGAGCTACGACTGCTGGAAAAGCGGTTTAAGACAAAGCTTGTTCTATCTCCAAGCGACTTTGGGATGTTCAAGTGTCAGCCTCTCCCTAAGCCCTACCGCAGAGGGGAGGTGCTTTCAGTCAAGGTAGTGGAATTGGGCTGGCTTCGAGGAGAAGTGCTGGCAGTTCCCCCGCGAAGAGATAGGGTGTTCACCATAGTTGGCATAGACAATCCAGAACTGCTGCTGGGTCAGAGAATAAAGGCTGTAGTCATAGGCAACAAGGACAACATCTACATCGCTAAGCCAGCTTAGCTGAAAAATGTCGATCTTTCCTTACTCAAAGCTTGTTCCTTGAATTGTGCATCTAACCTAAGCGCAGCCTACTTTAACCTCTACATCACCAGAGCTAAAAACACTCTCTTCTCCGGAGGGCTGCACGTGATACCCAATAAGCTCAAAATACTGCTATCCGGTGTGCCTGGCTTCTCCTCTCGTGGCTTCTTCGGCTGGTGCACCATAGCCTTGGTAAAAGTGAACTCCGGTGAATACCTTCTCTTCGACACTGGTCACCATGGAGACCGTCTAACACTTCTCCGCGAACTCGAGAGGATGGGGCTATCGCCAGACAAGATTTCGCATGTCGTAGTCTCCCACCTCCACTTTGACCACTGCTTGAACATGCACCTCTTCAAGAAAGCTAAAATCTACGCCTCTGAGAAGGAGCTTAACTACGTGCTCTCAAACGAATATGAAGCAAAGGGAGACCCCTTCGTTCCCTACGCCTATGTCAAGGACCTTTCCTCAAGGATCGCTACCGTGGAGGATGGGCAAGAACTAGCTCCTCGCTGCCAGGTAGTGCTTCTTCCGGGCCATACTCCTGGCTCTCTTGGACTGTTCCTCGAAGATGTCAAAGTAATCCTCGTGGGGGACGCCATAAGGCACGCTTGGGAGCTCCTTCATGAACCCGGCATCTGCTTCCATAGTCTTCAAGAAGCCGAGAAGAGCGCCAAGAAAGCTCTGGAGATTGCTGAAGTCGTAGTTCCAGGGCACGATAGGCCCTTTAAGCTGGAGGAAGGCAGAGTTCACTACCTTGAGGACTTCCATTTAGAATTGATTTTCAGAATCCATCCACATGATCAGCCCGTAACGGTGAAGCTCGAAAGCTAGTTTTTCTCCACTTTTTCCCAACATCTATTGGGGCATCTGCTGCACATACCTTTCTCCCAGCATCTTCCCATGCAGACAACCCCCGCTGTATAAGCACAAGCACAGCACGCTGAGTTAAAGAAAATCAAGCCCTTCTCTTCTGCGAGAATTCTAACTGTCCTCTTTAAGTCGCTGCAATTCACTGAGAGAAACTTCCCCTCCTTGCCGCGAATCCTCCTCCTAATCTCCCCAGTATCAACACCTGCTCTCTCCATTCTCGCTAAGATGAGAGGAGACACCCTGAGAGCGCCAGCAACAACTCCCATCGCTCCAGCTCTCCGAGCTTCTTCGACAATGTCTTCAAGCTCGTCGTCAACTACTCCAGGAATGAGCGGCCTAAGAAATAGTACGGGCTTCAAGCCAGCTCGCTTTAGCTCCCTCATGAATTCAAATCTCTCAGCTGGTGGAGGCGCTCTCGGCTCGAGAACTCCCGCTTTCTCTAGGGAAACCACCGTGATCAAGGGGTTAACGCATATTTTCAGCTTCTTCAAAAAGTCGATGAACTCTCTTGGAGCCCTCCTCTTCGTTGAGAACTGGCATGGATTGCCAAGGTAGCGGTTCACTGCCTCTAGGTACTCCATAGTCCTCTCGAGGCATACCGGGTGTAGAGGCTCGGTAACGCTGCCAAAGGCTAGAAATGTTCCGTCTTTCCCCGCTTTGAAGTATTGGTTAAATAGGAGCGCTAATGCAAGTTCCTCTCCTGACAAGGGATAAGGCCTAATTCTCGTAAACTCAAATCCTAAATCTTGAATATAGCAGTAAACACATCTTGCGTCGCAGCCAATGCCTGGATGTACCGTGAGCCCGCACGGTCTGGGCTTTCTTTTGGCATGGCTATCTCTCTTAACCCTCAATATTCCTTTCTCGCCGATCTTCCGTGACAATTCATGTATGGTTGTCCTCCTAACTTCCATGGAGAAAAGCCTCACTAACTACCTTTATGACTTCACCCTCCTTAAAGAACTGCCACGCAGCTTATGAAAAAGGGTTCCATGCATTCTCCCGAAAATGTGAAATAATAGAGCTTTGATTTTAACGACCATAGACTTTTTCTAAAGAGGCTTGTGGTGTTGCTTATGAGTGAATTCCACGAACTCGCTTCCACTTTGAGGCAGTACCTCAATTTCAAGGGGTTCGCAGTGGGTATAAAGCTGTTGAAGGAAGAGGACCTCAAGGCCCTTGAAGGCAGGTCCCACCGCTTTAGACCTGGGCTTCTGATGTGCCAGCTCTTCAACGCCGCTAGGCTCTATGGCTGGACCTTTATAGTGAAGGCGGAAGAAGCTGAGTGCATCTTGGGAGCTGTTTCGCTAGGGCTTCGAGAGCCCACTGAGGACATGGAGTCTGGAGAACTGTTCGTTAAGCTGGGCTACGCTCCTAACAAGGAGCTTGGAAGGAAGTTTTACGAAGGAATACCCAAGCTTCCGCCAGAGTACCGAGGAGTCCTAGTGGCCCCTCTTGAGAGATCGCCTTTGAAGCCTGATCTAGTGTTCATCTACTGCAATGCAGCTCAACTGATTAGGCTTATACAAGCCTACAACCGGAGGCGCTGTGAGCGGCTGACCTTCAGCAGCATAGGCGATGTGGGCACATGCGGGGATGGCGTTGCTTACACTATGCTGACCAGGAGACCTCAAGTAGTCCTTCCTTGCTACGGTGACCGTCGTTTCGGGCACATTGAGGATGACCTCATGGTCTTTGCCACTCCAATAGAGTATCTTCAAGAGATTGCTGAGGGTCTTGCGGAAACCCATAAGCTTGGAGTCCGCTATCCAGTGCCCATCGCTGGCATTACCTCTCCGCTAATTATCCCCGATATCATATTAGCAAAGGTGAGGGAGACCTAATGAGCGAGCTTTACGAGCTTCTCGAAGAGCTGATCTGCACTCCAAGTGTTACTGGCTTTGAAGACCTAGCTAGGAGGCTTGTGGCAAGGGAACTGCAGAAGCTGGGGCTCAAGGTGGACACCGACCTCTTAGGCAACGTGATAGGAGTCCATGAGGGCGGCGAGCCCAAAGTCATGGTCGCTGCCCATGTAGACCAGATAGGCATCATGGTGACCCACGTGGATGAGCGGGGCTATATCTACTTCTCAGCCCGCTCCCATGATCCCCGCGTACTCTATGGAGAACCCGTGGTCTTCCACACTGAAAAGGGACCAGTGTACGGTGTCATAGGAGCTAAGCCCATTCACCTAACGAAAGCTGAGGAGCGCGATAAAGTGGTGAAAGTTGAAGACATGGCAATAGACGTTGGAGCTTCAAGTAGAGAGGAAGTCTACTCGCTGGGCATACGCGAAGGTTCCGTTGCCACAACTCTCCTCTTCCTAAGAAGACTCCATGGAGATCGTGTGCTCGGAGTTGGATTGGATGACAAGGCTGGAGTCGCCGCAATGATCCATGCAGCTAAAATAGCCAAAGATCTAGGAGTGAAGCCTACAGCCTTTTACGTGGCAACCACGCAGGAGGAAGTTGGCGCTAGAGGAGCTATGGTCTCTGCCTTCAACTTGAAACCCGACCTAGCAGTGGTGGTCGAGGTCTGCCATGCTTCAGCCTACAACGTAGACGAAAAACTAGCCAGAGGAGTTAAACTTGGAAGCGGACCTGCCATAGGTGTAGGGCCAAATTTCCACACCAAGTTCACCCGGTTACTAATGAAGGTCGCTGAGGACCACGACATCCCCTATCAACTGGAGGCAATCCAAGGACCCAGCGGCACGGATGCTTGGGCAATACAGGTCGCTAGAGGCGGAGTAGCTACAGCTTTAATTTCCATTCCTCTCCGATACATGCACTCCCCCGGTGAAGTCATCTCGCTAGGCGACTTAGAGCACGCTTCAAAGCTCATCGCACTTCTCCTAGAGATGCTCGGCGAGGAGAACTGGAGAGACCTCTTAACCCCCAAGCTATAGGGGGAGGATAGGCACTTCAAAGGCAACCTTTGAGATGAAGTGCGCTCCAAAGAGTATCAGAACTACGCCGAAAACAGCTAAGGTGGCGGCATAGCTCTTGGGGCTGAGGAGCTTCCTTCCAGTGTGCGCTGCTCTAGCCACCACTGTCAGCCACGCGTAGTCCATCCAGACATGCAACACATACATGATGAGCACTCCTACAAGAGCAGCTAACGCCAAAGCTTCCAAAACCAGCTGAGCCCCTATTGTGAGCCACCATAAGATGAAGAAGGGGTTAAAAGCGCTCAGCACAGCTCCCACAAAGAACGGATTGTCCATAAGCCTTGCCGCTCCACTACCTTTCTTCTCATCCACCTCGAAGAAATCCACACGTCTTCTCCATGCGTTAACTCCATCTCTAAGCTGAAGCAGCCCCAATGCTATAAGAACCACGCCGCCCCCTATCCCCAAAGCTAGCTTCACAGCTGTTACGTTGAGGACTGTGAGAAGACCTAGCGCCAGCAAGAGCACTAGTGGTAGCTCCACAGCACTATGTCCAACAGCCACCTTAAACCCAGACCAACCTCCCTTCTTCACACCCATCAATAGTGTGGCGAAGAATAGGGGTCCCGGAGCTAGTGCCCCTGACGCTGTTAACACCACCACGAGGACAGCAAAACCAAGCCAATCCATGGCGGGGGCTCTCCAGCAGCTTTTTCAAGGCTTTAAGGCAGCACATCTACATAGAGATTTCTCAGAACTAGTGCTCTTAGCGGGGCTTGGAAGTTAGAGCCAATGGCGATCGACGTCGAGAAGGTGCGCCAAGCATTGGAGCGGCTCAACTACCTTAGAGCTCCCAAGATCACCGCGAAGCTGATCTCCATCAAAGATGACTGTGTAACCGTAGACTTCAATGGTTTTTCTCCTCGTCGATGTCTGCTGCATAGCGGATTGGTTTGACAATCTCCGCTTTGAAATGGAGTCCCTCCTTGGAAGGAGGATTCAGGTAAAATCCATAGAGGTGCTCTCGCCAGTAAAGCATCGTGTGATATACGAAGTAACGCTGTAACCTTTTCTAAGAAACTTCTTCAATTGAGATGGCTCCTGTAGGGCAGCTCTCCTTAGCTTCTCGTGCGCAATCAGCGAGTTCTCCCTCAACAACCTCTATCTTCACTACTGCTTGCCCATCCTCGCTGAGCTCAAAGACGTCTGGGCAGAGAGAGCTGCAGGTACCACAGCCAATGCAAGTTTCCTTCTCCACAGAAACCCTTGCCTTCATAGCATTCCACCACCTCGGCATCTAGCCTTAATTTTAATAAAATAAAATAAGGTTTTTCTTTAAGCTTTATGCAAACTTTTATCCTTCTCAAAGCTTCTTAGAGTAGCATGAGATTCTCTCTCAGAGGTGCTTTCCTGTGGATCTGAAAATTCTTAGAAGACAGCTGGAGGCTGGAGATCTCGACGTCAAGGAGATCATGGGCTGCCTTCTTCAGCTCAACGACTTAGAGATAAAAGCGTACCAAGCCCTCTGCGAAGGTCCATTAACTGTGGCCAAGGCCTCTTCGAAGCTAAAGAAAAGCAGACCTACAACTCAGAGAGTGCTTTCTTCCTTGGTTGCCAAGGGGCTGGCAATTAGGAGAGTCGCTCCTTTGAAGAAGGGGGGCTACGTATACATCTACCACGCGATTTCAAAGGAGCAGCTGAGGGAACTTCTCCTAGTCCGTTTAAACCACTGGTACTCCAAGATAGTTGACGTGATCTCCAAGATCTGCTAGCTCAGAGCCTTCACTCCCACCAAGGAGATCAAAGTGCTCCACTCGCTAGGAGTACGAGCAAAAACGCTGATGTTGCCCAGCTTCACCTTTTCCAAGCCCGCTTCTTTAGCGGCTCTATACGCTGAAACCATTTCCCATAGGCTTGGTGCCCTAATATTTCTCAGCTTAAACTCGGGGAAGAAGGCTAGAATTGTAAAGGGAATCTCCTTATCCACTTCAGCTACCAGCTCTGCTATTCTCCTAATCTGGTCAACTTCCACCCACCCCGGAATGTACAGCGTAAGCACCTCTAGCACAAATCCCATGTCCACTATCCTCGCCGGAGCCTCCAAAATCCACTTGTTCGTTGTTCCGCAGAGCTTCTTGTAGACCTCCTCTTCATACGCCTTGATATCGAGCCAAAACGAGTCCACACCGCCGCTAGCTAAGATCTCCAGGTTGCGTGGAGTGAGCCCATAGCCATTCGTCTCCAAGAGCACCCACATCTTATGGCAGCGTTTTTTGATCTCCTCAGTAGCCTCGGCATAGAACTCCGCTCTACAGCAGACATCCCCTCCAGTGAAGGCAACTATGTTTCTAGCTGGACCCCACCCCTGCACACTCCACACCACTTGGCTGGCGTCTAGCTTTTTCGGGCAGAGCAGGCTCCTCCTTCCCTCTAAAACGCAGAGTCCACAATGCCTACAGAGATCTGTGGCATGCCACATGGTTGCTCTCTCTCGTGGTTCCCAAACTGTAACCTCCTCCTCATACTTCGCAGCCTCCTCCGCCAACATCTCTGTAGACATCCATCTCCCAGCAGCTCTCTGAGTAAAATGCCAAGAGTGGCACTTCAAGCACGTGTGGTTACACCCCGACTGGTAAATGGATAAGTAGTCCTCAGGTCTTGAAAGGTGAACCGCCTCGATCCTCCTCCACCATTTCCCCTTCTCCCTTTTCAGAGTGACTTGGCATGCAGGATGCCTACTGCCATCCTCAGCTAATGTGCTGCAGCTCCCTCTTGGATACCCTTGAAGCTCCATGGCGCAGCGTAGCTCCATGCTCAAAGCGAGGTTCACCACCTAAAGGTGATCTGTTAACAGCTATGAAGCTAGCTCAACCACTACATCGCAGAGGCCATGCTATAAGCCATAGCAAATAAAAGTGGAAGACTCCTTCTTTTCTCCCCGAGGCCCCTGCGGAGGGCAGGCAAATTGGAAAATCTTCTCAGCGCAGTTAGAGGCGAAGTTAAGGAAGCTGTGATTTTAGCAGCAGGTCTTGGAACCAGAATGAAGGAGCAGTATCCTTCAACACCCAAGTTCGCCATTCCTATAGGCAAGATCCCCCTCATTCTCTTTCCCTTCAAGGTATTGCAGAGGTTTGGTGTAGAAAGGTTTACCATAGTTGTGGCCAAGGATTTCTCCCACATCCTTAAAGGGATAATTAGCCACGTCGCTGGGCCGGAGGTCGAAGTAACCATAGTAGAGAACCCTTCCCCTGAGAAGGGTAATGGCTACAGCTTCTTTCTCACAGAGAACTCCACTACCAGCCAGTACTTCTTCGTCTCCATGTGCGACCACCTCTACCCTCCAGCTTTACCAGCCAGATTGGCAGACGCCCTAAAAGCAACGCCAGCAGATCTCATCGTAGGCGCTGACTCCATCCCCATTTACATCAACCTAGTTGAAGCAACGAAGATTAGAGCAAACGATGAAGACCGCCTCCTAGCAATAGGCAAAAACCTCAACTACTACAACTTCGTCGACGCTGGCGTCTTCATAGCCAGCCGAAGGCTCTATCAGCTCTTCAGCTCCCTCCAAGAACTTCGCGTAATCGAATTCTCAACAATAGTCAAGGCTGCGGCAAATGCTGGGTTCAAAGTATTAGTCTGCGATGTAAGCGGCATCCCATGGACAGATGTGGATACTCCTGCCGACATCCTAGACCTCCTAGGAGGGAAACGAAGAGAGGTCCTGAACTCCATCCTCAGCGAGGTAAAGTTCGATGAGTAGCGGTGCCTTCAAGAGCACCGATGGCTATGTCTCAAGGTATATTAACCGTAGGTTCTCCACCCCAATTACCAACTTCATAGTTAGGCACAACATCCCCCTAACCCCCAACCAAGTATCGGTTATCTCCTTCCTAATAGGAGCAGCTTGCCTCCCCTTCTACCTACTAGGACATCCGATAATCGCGGGCATCCTGGTGCAAGTCTCCTCCATAGTAGACGGTGTCGATGGAGAGCTTGCTAGAATTTTGAACATGTCCAGCAAGTTCGGCGCTTTTCTAGATGCCGTACTCGATAGGCTTGCCGACGTCTTAGCAGTTTTGGGAGCGGCTCTCTATCTCTCCCTCAAAATGCCGATCTCTCCACTGCTGCTGGCCGTATTCATGCTAGCGGTGAGCGGCTCACTAATGGTCAGCTACCTCCATATCAGAACTCAACACGACTTAGGAA
>JAGHCH010000059.1 GCA_021160575.1 Thermoproteota archaeon
AACGCGGTTTGCCTCCCTGGCCCAGTCTTCAACTTTTTCAGTAAAGGGAGGGGGCTATTGCGGCGCTACGGTGATTGCTACTGGTTTCCGTAGGTAGACTCAGTGGGCGTGGGCGGACTTAATGCTGGTAGTGGGCGCGTTACCGCTTGGCTTCTGGGTCGTAGGTGAAGTACACGGGCAATACTTTGCTTTTTGGAGCTGTGATGTTGGCTGGGATGTAGGTTGAGCCTACGAGGTTCCATCCAGGCACTAGGGATAGGAACTTCTGAAGACCGTAGCTGGTGAAGGACTCCATCCTTGAAGTAACTACGAAGTTATCACCATGGAGTTGGCATCCTAAATTCAGTTAGCTGCTTAGGCGCTGGGCTATACCACCTTCCTCCTCAACTACTTTAGCAACTTTTTCATCGCTTCCAACATAGGTTAACATGTTCAATAAAGCCAGAGAAGCGTGGAGGGAGTCAAAGAACCCCAGCTGAGAATATTTTGCTCTCAGCCGAAAGCTGTAGTTGACCGTGCTTAGATCTAGCTGCAGCGGGATTGCCTTCGTGTAGCGAGCTATAGCGCGTTCCATAGCCTCTAGAATTCTTGCGGCTTGCTCATAGTTGAAGCCTTGAGACATTAGTGTTAAGGAGGCTTCTATGGGGGCTGCTGGAGATATGTGGAGTAAAGCCCTCTTTTCGGCGGCTTTTTCTAAGAGCTTGAGGGCCGCTTGATGGAGACGGTCTCTGGGATTCAAGGCGAAGAGGAAGTCTGTTTCAACTAGGATTTTCTCGATCACCTTGCTGTAGCCTCCTTCAAGGCAAGTTCTTCAGCGGCTCTTCTAGCCTCTCTGCTGAAGGAGAAGTCTCCTAGCAGCTTTTCAAGAACCTTGAAGGGATCTTCAAGCTTCTCAACAATCAGCTTGCCTTGATGAAGCTCTATTTTCACGCGGTCGCCGGGCTTTAGGCCAAGCTGCTCACGCAGCTCCTTAGGTAGGGTGAGCCTCCCTTTGGAGTCGACTAGAGCTTCAACCAAGGCTTATCCCACCAAATTGAATAGTGGGATTCATTTTATAATTTTTCCCACATAGGTTACGCAGCGGGTCTAGTGCTTTATGAGAGCGCCTATGTAGATGAGAGATTCTTTATGGTGATCTTCTCGATTGATCCTTTCTGGTTGTAAGTGATTTGGATGTAGCCGTGGTGCAGCTGTTTTTCGAAGATGGCTTTTGCTAGGTGGGCTAGCTTGACTGCTTCTTGTAGGGTTCTTTTGCTTCCCCGTAGTCTCTGCTTCTCTCTGAGGATGAGGGATGCTTTGATGGCGCGGCGGAGCTCTTCATTCAATGTGCTCAAGCCTCCTCTAGGATCTTGAGGGCTTCCTCAAGCTTGTCGTGGATGCGCTCCTCTTTTGCTCTCTGTTTCACGTAGCTTTGATCTACTTTGCTCCAGAGAACTGCTATTAGTGCTAGTGCTTTGTCGCGGTCTTCGCTGCTCTGCCAGTATTTCCATGCGTTGAGGTATGTTATGATGAGCTCCTCCGGCGACTCCATGTAGACGCTGTATTCCTCGACTTCAATTTTCACTGGTGGCTTGGGTTTGCTGTAGCTTTCAGCGACTATGTCTATGCCCTTTGAGGCTATTGCCTCGAATGTTGGTAGGTAGATGCGGCATGGCTTCTCTGAGATTTTGGAGAGAAATTCTGTGAGAATTTGTCGAGCATTGCTTCCTTCAACTACTAGGTCTACATCAAGTGTCCGGTAGGTTGCTCCCGTGTAGAATTCTGCGGCGAAGCCTCCTACGACGACTATTCTTCCGAGCTGGCTTTGCTCCAGCTTGGTGTTGAGCCATGCTAGGAAGAGGAGGAAGCGGTTTACTTCGGCTTGGGGTTTGCTGGAGCTTTGGTAGAATGTCTCCATTGAACTCTTTGAGCAGCTCTTCAATGCTGATGGAAGGCATCTTCGATGCCTCACGTTGAAAGGGTTTCTCGCTGAAGGTATATCTGTATTGAGGTTGAAGAGCCTCTCCCAGCTGAGAGGTTAATTAGAGCTGTGCTACTAGTAGAGAGGGCTTGTGCGGGTGCTGCTCTATGGATGTTGAGTGGGTTGATGATGGGTGGATTGAGGAGCTCCTCTGGTGTCCAAGCCAGTGCTATAGGAGGGCTAGGTGGAGGGGGAGGCTCTATACTCTTTACTTGAGGTGGCGATGGGAGGATCCATGGCAGTTCCACATAGCTGAGGGAGATATGGTTGCGCAGCCCGGCCCTTACATCATTGACTTCAAGTCGGGAAGGGTTGGGGTGTTGAAGGGCTTTGATGAGGAGGGAGGCTTCATACTTGAGGAGGTGAAGTGGAGGTTTGTTACGGGGGATCTCTTCGAGGAGCATGGGCTGTTCTTTAGGGATGAGGAGTTGAAGGAAGCTGAAAGGGCTGCTGAAGAGCTTTTTATAAAGTGGTTGGCATCTAAGAAGCCTTAACAGCGCCGTCTTTGAGGTTAGTGTCCTTTGAGTAGAGTGGGCTTCCTCACTATTGGGCAGAGCCCTAGAACGGATGTGCTAAGCGATATCCAAGAGTATTTGAAGGGCTTGGAGATCGTTGAAGCTGGCGCCCTTGACGGCTTGACGAGGGAGTATATTGAGGCGAATCTAGCCCCTCAAGCTGGTGAAACCCTTTTAGTTACGAGAATGCGTGATGGCAGCGAAGTCATAATTGCCGAGGAGAGAATCTTGCCGTTGATGCAGAAGAGAGTTGGATGGCTTGAGGAGCAAGGTGTTGAAGTAATAGCTGTGCTTTGTTCGGGAAGCTTCCCAGAGTTTGAGAGCCGGGTTCCAGTGATCTATCCAGATAGGCTTTTGAAGAGCTTTGTCACGTCGCTGCTGTCCAAGGGGGAGGTAGTAGGTGTTATCGCGCCTGCTCCTGAGCAACGGAGCTATATTGAAGAGAAGTGGCTTGAAGCCGTGGAAGAGGTTGTCCTAGAGTTCGTCTCCCCCTACACTGGCAAGAAGGAGGAATACGTTGAGGCCTGCAAGAGGCTTGCCGAGAGGAAGGTAAAGCTGGTGGTTCTCGATTGCATAGGCTATAGTTCTCAGGTTAAGAGGCTTGTGAGGGAAGCCGTTAGGAAGCCAGTGATCGCCACTAGGACTGTGCTGGCCGCATACTTGAAGGAGCTCTTCATGTAGAACAGCTTTTATATCTCTGTAACATACTTTAGAGTATGATTCCCAGAGGTATGTTTGTTAACAGAGAGGAAGAGTTGAAGCTGCTTCATGAGGTTTTCAGCTCAGGGAAGGCTGAGCTAGTACTGCTCTATGGAGGCGGCGGGTTGGCAAGACCAGACTTTTATTGGAGGCTCTCAAGGACTTTGAAAACTCGATCTATCTTCTCGCAGATCTCTCGGAGAGCATTCTAGACATTTTTGCCAAGGAGATTTCGAGGAAGT
>JAGHCH010000014.1 GCA_021160575.1 Thermoproteota archaeon
TAATTTACCGTGATAGGCTGAGCAGCCTTCTCCGTCAACACCTTGATGAAGTGTAGGAGCCCCACTTCACAGCACCCCCATTAGCTTGAGGGAAGCTGCCATCAGAACGGCTGCCAAGCCAAAGGCTGCTGCAGTCTTGGCATACCATGAGAGAGCTTGATCTATTCTGTAGCGCGGGTTAGCTGCATGGAGAAGGGAGAGCAAGGCAATCACTGCTAGGGAGAGAATTATGTGGAGGGTTGCCCCTAGAGGTGTTGAGCAGTAGAGGGCTAGCGGCGTGAAGAGGTAGATGATGAGAGTCGCTAGAGAGTAGAGGATGAGAAGCTTTGTGATGTAGAGCAGTGCAAGTAGCTTACCGCTGTACTCTGTGTAGGGTCCAGCTATGATCTCCTGCTCTGCCTCCGGGATGTCGAAGGGCTTGAGATGCAGCTTGCCGAGGGCCGCTAGGAAGAGCAGTATTGCTGCGAAGGGGTTCGCTAGGAAGCCGGGAAGGCTTTTGAGCTGGTTGATGGAGATTTCCCATATGGAGAGAGACCGATACATGTAGGCTGCCGTGAAGATGCTGACTATGAAGGCCATCTCATATGCTAAGAAGAGCTCAGCCTCTCTTCTTGCGCCTATGACTCCCCATGGAGAGCTGCTTGAAGCAGCTCCCAGCACTATGAAAAGCATGGCGCCCACCAGCAGATAAGAGGCTACAACTAGGCTGTAGGAGAAGCCGCTGAGCAGACAGCCGTAGGGGGCTGGAAGGAAGAGTATGGCAGTCCCCGCGAAGATCGCTGCTATGTAGGGGGATGCTTTGAACAACGTCCTACGAGCACTAGGGGGCACTACCACCTCCTTTTTCCATAGCTTTAAGATATCGTAGAGGGGTTGAAGCAACCTGGAGGAGCCTAAGGTCCCCGATAGATCTCGATAGACGAGTAGTAGGGGTCCTCTCCTCCACTGGAATCGCGCTGTGAGCTTTCTAACCATAAACCAGTATAGCACGCCTAAGGTGAAGGCAACGGGGATAGCCAGTAGGAGCGCTACCGCATCTACTGGCGACATCAATTCTCCTCCCTCTTGGAGGCTCTTTGACTGAGCTGCACTAAGTCAGTCCACGTTAGGAGGCGCCTACGATGACCATCCATGATTTCAACTCTATCGGTGCAGGCTATGCACTGGTCAATGCTGGCAATTATGACGGGGACGTCGGCGAGCATGCAGCCCTTCAAGATGACTGCTAGGCTGAGGAAGTTCTGATAGCTTGGAGTTCTTATTCTAAGGCATGCCAGCTCTTCAGCTTCTTGTATTCGCATGTAGTAGACCAACTCCCCCCGAGGAGCTTCATTGCAAGCTACTCCCTCTGCTCCAGGCTCAATGCTGTCTGGAAGTTCTGCTCTCAACTCCCCGCTGCAGACGTAGTCCAGCACGTTGAGGCAGACATCCAGAGAAACCTGCACCTCCTCCAGCCTCACGAGAAGCCTTGAGTAGCAGTCGCAGCCATCCTTAACTACAATGCGCCACCCAGTGGTTGTTGGATCATAGGCAGCATTGGGGGGATCTTGTAGACGTACATCTAGCTGCAGTGTGCTTGCACGGGCAGTTGGACCGAGCACGTTCAGCTCTCTAGCTTCTTCTGGCTTGAGGACCCCTATGCCCTTTACCCTAGCTTTCACTAGCGGGTGTTCAACGAAGTCCTCAGCGAAGCTTAAGAACTCCTCCTTAAGCTTCTTCAGTGAACGCTCTACATGAGAAGCCTCCTCTTTCTCGATCTCTAAGGAGACGCCGCCAACTCTCCAAACCCCATAGGCTATGCGATTTCCAGTCAGCCTCTCCAGGATGTCGAGTACTCTTTCCCTGAAGCTCCATGAGTACATGAAGCCAGTCTTGAAGCCGATAACATCTGAGAACAGCCCAAGCCAGAGGAGGTGGCTCTGTATTCTGTTCAGCTCTGCTAGGAGTGTTCGTGTGTAGAGAACTCTCTCTGGAGGATCTATACCGAGCGTTCTCTCCGCAGCGGAGACATAGGCAAGACCGTGAGCACCGCTGCAGATGCCACAGACCTTCTCAGCCACTAGCACTCCTCTCCGAAGCCCCCTCCTCTCGATAAGGCGGGAGATCCCCCTATGGTGGAAGCCCACCTTGATGTCAGCTGCCTCAACAACCTCTCCATCGAGCTTCAACCTAACATACTGCCCTTCAACATGGGAGGGGTGGTAGGGACCTATGGGGATCAAAGAAGCTAGAGCCGAGCCGGGTCTAGCCCTTAAGGGAAGCCAACCCTCGCCAGCTGCCACGCCATGCACTCTTCGGGGATCTAGTGGAGCACCGGTTTCAGGCATGTTAGGCCATTCATAGGGAAGCCACACATACCGGGGGTCAGGGTGTCCTCTAACCTCAATACCAAGAAATTCCATGATTTCCTTTTCAGCCCACAAGCCCTGAAGAGTTATGGGAGTAGTAGAGGGGATCCAAGCATCATCACGCGGTATTCGGGTTTCAACGAGTAGCTTGAAACGCGGCTTTAAGCTACTCGCATCGAAGACGTATACTATGTCGAAGCCTTCGCTTCCAAAATCGGCTCCTGTGATGAAAGCCAGCCGCGCTTGAAAACGCCTAACCAGGAGCTTCACTACCTCTAGGAGATCTCTTCTAGAGACACGCGCAGAAAGCTTACCGTCCTTGAGTGGCTTTAGCTCCTTAGCGTAGGCTTGAAGCTCTTTTATGAGGAGGTCAAGTGAAGACAAATCTTCAACACCCCTGAAGCTTGGCAAGTAATCTATCAACTGGTGTGCATCTGAGGTGCTGCATGCCGAAATCTTCCGGCTTGTAGCCGAAGGCAAGGGCCATAAGCTCGGCTAGATGCACCACTGGCACTGAACAAGCCTTTGGAAGCTCTCCTTTGGCTTCTGCCTCCTTTCTCAGAATCCGCACAGCTCTATCAAACTGGTCATAGCAGCCGGAGCATATCAAGGCGCAGAAATCCGCTTCTTGCTCATAGGCATAGTTTAGCTTTCTCTCGACTCTCTCGTAGACAGAGCGCTCCGGATCTGCTAGAAAGAGTAGGAGTCCGCAGCACATCTTATCATAGGGGGTGTCGATGATTTCTACTCCTAGCGCTTCGAGAATTTCATCGAAGTAGCGCGGCAGAACATCATCTCCAAGCTTCCTAGCATGACAGCCAATATGCCTGGTAGCCCTTAAGTTGAGCTTCCTCTTCACCTTCCTCTTGATCTTCTCCAAACCAACATCCTCATAGAGAACTTGCAGGAAGTGCCTCACCTCCACATGCTCTGGAAACGGCTTGCCAATCCCCTTAAGGTAGCTGGCAACCATCTCTCTCTTCTCGGAATTCTCCCTCAGCTCCTGCAGAGTCTCATAGTGGGAGATCCAGCAGCCGTTGCATGAGTCAACCAAGACCACTTCCTGCTCCTCAGCGAGAGCCAAGTTGTAGCTGGTGAGAGTGAGCCAAGCATCGTAGTCGAGAGGCTTCCACACACCGGGTCTGATGCAGCAAGTAGTGCCCCGCAGATAGTCGAAGTGTAGTCCAAGGTGTTTAGCCACTAGCATTACTGCCTTCTCAGCCCACGGCATCTTCACCGGCATCACACAGCCTAGGAAGTAGCCGTAGCGCTTCACAGCACACACCTCAGTACTTAAACCTCCTTTCGATACCATTGAACTGGAAGCGCTTCAAAACCCCTAGAGCCTCGAGGAGCCTCCGCTTCTCATACACTGAGTCCCGATAGAGGTGAGCTGTTGGGGGGATTTTAGGCAATCCACACGCAGCTCTAGCTTCAATCGCCTCATCGGTGACTGGATAAACTAAGCCCACCTCATAGTCTCTGGCAAGAGCTGGCTTAGCTGGTGGAGGTGCCTCTGAGGGAAGAGGCCTCCTCCATGGGTGCACTTGGATCTCCTCGCTGAGCTTAGTCTTGGTAAGCCTCTCAGCTGCCTTAAGCAGCCTCAGCCAGTGAAGCTTGGCTCCACTTGCCCTCTCACTCATGGAGAGCCCCCTCTCAGCTCAGCCACTATCTTGAAGGCTTCCTCTCGGGGGAGCAGTTTGAGGGCTTCAGCGCTACACATCTTAACGCAGACGGGATCGCCGTCGCAGAGGTCGCACTTCATATAGATGTTCAATCTCGGGTGCTTCTTGGGAATGGAGATAGGGCAGGCATAGCTGCAGATGCCGCAGCCCACACATTTTAAAGGGGAAATCCTCACGATACCATTTTCATCGCGGTAGATGGCTTCCTTCGGGCAAGCAGCCAAGCACATGGCGTGCACGCAGTGGCTGCAGTGTGCATTGATAAACCGCCCCGGCTGCAGCGGATCTTCATGCACTTGAAGAAGAGCATACTCTAAGTCGAAGGTTTTGAAGTGCTTGTAGGCGCAGGCGATCATGCATTGGCAGCATCCAGTGCACTTGGATGGATCATGAACCAGTATCTTATCCGTAACCGTGATGTTCAGCTGCTCTACATGAAGTGGCGCGATCACCGCCTCCAACGCTCCTTCAACCTCCCATCGAGTAAACACCTCTAGCTGCTTCAGCCATGAATTTCTCAACCGCCTCGCAGAAGGGAGTAGGATTGGCGTGTAGAGAGCCTATTGTTAATGCAACGCCTAAGACAACGAGCACGGCAGCCAGTAAAATGCTGGGGATGGATAAGGACGGCTTCAGGTGTTCAAGGGGCTTCAAGTACTCCACCTTCACCTTAGGCTTCCCTAAGAAGCAGTCCTTCCACGAGTATAGGCAGGCGATGAAGGTGAAGGCTGCCGCCACCAAGGCTGCCAGCCATAGGGGAGGAGAGGCTAGGCTTGACAGCTCTCTCCAAGTGAGGAAGCCCATGGTCCCCGGGATTAATGAGAGCGAGAAGCCAGCTATGAGGTAGGTGAGGAGATGGGGGCCAAGCCTCAAGCCCAGCCCCTGCAAGAGGTTCAGATCTTCAACCTTCCTCAGTTTGATGACCACACCGCTATCATAGAAGAGAAGAGCCTTCGCCATACCATGGTTTAACATGTGGAGGAGAAAGCCAGCTAGGAAGATGGTGGAGATCTTCGAGAAAATGAGAGCTAAACCTGTGAAGATGTAGAGGTAGCCAACTTCGGAGACCGTGGAGAAAGCCCATATCCTCTTGATCCCCCTTATGTGAACTTCCCCGACATGGAAGCGGGACCACTTACTGCCAGCAACTGCCTCCACAGCCGCTAGGAGAGCTCCAGAAATTGTGCTTGCAACTCCTAGGATTATAATGAGCAAGCCAACCTCCCAGCTCAGCGGAGTGATCACTAAAGCAGCTCTAGCCACGGCGAAGGCCGCCACTTGAACCATCACACCGCTCAGAAGAGCGCTGACTGGAGTTGGCGCCTCACTATGCGCTGGCGGCAGCCATACCAGCCCAAAGGGGAAGACCCCTACCTTCACTCCAAACCCTATGGCGTAGATGCATGAAAGGAGAACCCGCATGCTGTAGGGGACGTGCTTGAAAAGCTCTGGCGATAGGAGAAAGCTTCCAGTCAGCTTGTGCTGCAGAAGGATTCCAGCCAGAATTATCAGAGCTCCTAGAATGCTCATGGCAAAGAACCGCAGCGCAGCTCTAACACTGCTCCTCCTTCTAGAAAACAGAATCAAGATGCCGCCAGCTACGGTGCTGGCTTCAAAGGACGCATAGATGAGGAGGATGTTGAAGGAGAGAGCCATCAAGGCTAAGGTGGCGACGAACAGTGATAGGAGAAGGTAGTATTCGCCTATCCGTTGCTCATGGCTCATGTAGCTATAGCTGTAGATGCATGAGAGAAGCCCTATCGCAATAGTGAACTCAGCCACAAAGAGAGACGCCGTGTTCAAGTGTATCCCGTAGATTGTGGGGTAGGCTGCCACGGGCTCTATGAAGAAGAGAGCAGAGTTCACTGCTAGAGCTGCGGAGAAGAGGGCTGCAGCCGTATAGTAGCTGAAGACCCTATGCATCCTGCCAGCTGCATAGCTCAAAGCCGCAGATGCAAACAGCAGTAGCACTGGCACAGCTGGCCAAGCCAACCGTAGAGTCACCTCTCCACTTTAACAGCTCTTCGATCATAGTAGCCCTCGAGAGATTCATCGAACCTCTCTCCAAGCAGTGGCAGCCTAGGCTGATACACCTCCTCCTCGTAGACATAGGGAGGCTTACCCAGCCCGCAGAAGAACACGCCCTCTGGCTTCACCCTTCTAGGGTAGACACTGGAGATCAGAGCTAGTGCCAGAACGAAGAACATGGAGATGGAGGTCACCTCGACGAAGGCGAAAAACACTATGAAATCCCCAGCCACAGAAGCAGCGATGCAGCCAAGGATCCCCACTGAAAGCGAAGCAACAGCCAGTATCAGGGCCACCTGCTCCGGCGTCTTAGCTATGGAACTCACCCCCATGGCTGGGGCATCTTAGCATAACGCGCCTCTTTTAAGTCTACGCTTACATCAAAATACACAGTAACGCCAAAAACAGCTTAGCATTACAAAATGAGAAAACCTATTGCACAATAAAGACTTAAACAGCTGAAGACAATACGCCTCAAAAAATTATCTTGCAGAAACTTCATGGCAAAATATGATCAACTCGACTTACTTCTAAAGCAGAATGTAGCATGTATTAAGGCCAAAGGATGGGGAACGGGAGTTGATCTATGTAAATATAGCTTTTGGAGTAATAGCTGCGATTATCGGCTTGACTTGGAGCATACTTTCACCGATTAGTGTGGGCTTCTACCTCACCCACATAGCGGCGCCGGGGTTAGGCATAGGACTACCAGTATTTCTAGTATTTCTAGGAATGATCTGGAGGCGAGGCACAAGGCAGGGGGCAATTGCAGCGTTAATAACAGGATTGGCCGCATGCCTACTATTTGCGGCATATCCGCCGATCTTCAGTTGGTTCCCATATCCTCCCACGATGCCTATGATCATCGCCTTCATCGTGTGGCTAATAGTTTCGCTGGCAACTAAGGAGCCCGAAGAGGTGCTAGTGAAGTACTACGACGAAGTTAAAGCTTGGATTAAGAAGGCACGTTAGCAGAAGCTTCCGCTTCCTCATTTTTCTATCAACCTTAAGTAAAAAAGAGGTGAAGGGATTAAGACTCTCCGTATAGAGCCTTGTTGAGGTGCGTGAAGTATTTGTCGATGACATTGGGTGGCGACGGCTTGGTTAAGTAGCTGATGACTACGAAGAGGATGAACTGCACCGGCATTACTAGGAGGAGAGGTCTGACCACTATGGCTGCTAGAGGCCTGTAGAAGAAGCCCAGCAGCAGCAGCACGAAGCCGACGACGTAGGAGATAACAGCTGCCTCCCTTGTAGCCCTCTTCCAGAAGAGTCCTAGAAGCAGCGGGACGTTGAGGACAAAGCCGGGGCTGGCGATCAGCGTTAGGAAGTCGGCGATGGGTACGGGTCTTGTTAGGCCTATAGCCTTGTAGCCGACGACGCAGAGGTAGCCGAAAGCGGAGGCAACCACCGCAATTACTGCGAGAAGAATCCTCGTAACCCACACAACCCTAGCTTCTGAGGCCTGTGGATTGATAAACCTCTTGTAGATGTCCACTGAAATTAGCGATCCTGCAGCGACTACCATTGTTCCCATGGTGGATAAACATGCTGCCAGCGCTCCGATGTAGACGAAGGCGCCCCACCAGATGTTTATTCTGTTGGCCATAGCCTGGAAGACTTGGTCGGCTCTAGGTAGCGCTGGCACTCCAGCCTGTGGCCAGAGGGCGTGAGCTAGGACGCCTCCTAGAGCACCTACAGCGAAGATGGCCAGGAACATGAGCAGCTGGCAGACAGGATACTTCTTTGCGATTTTAGGGCTCCTTATTGTCATGGGGATGAAAAGCAAGTGCACCCACCCTGCCGCCGCTAGACCGTTTAAGCCATAGGCAAGCAGGAACATGGCCCTTTTAGTTCCAGTAAGCCCGTAAAGCGGGTCTGGATTGTTGAAAAATGCTGGATTGACTTGCATGACCTTGTCGACCATGGCGCCGTAGCCGCCAGGATAGGTGGCGATGGTGTAGAAGAAGGTTCCGAAGTAGGCGATGAGAAACCATATGCCTAGTAGCACGTTGGCCCATGCTACTGAGCGCATCCCTCCTAGGAAGGCTAGGATAACGGCGCCATGGTCGACAAGGTCATGCAAGTCAATCCAGCATTTTTCAACAATCCAGACCCGCTTTACGGGCTTACTGGAACTAAAA
>JAGHCH010000071.1 GCA_021160575.1 Thermoproteota archaeon
AGGAGAGGTTGACGGGTTCTCCCTCCATCACGAAGGCTCCTCCAGCAAACACGTCTTCCAAGTTCTCCAGCCTAGCGAATTTACAGGTGTTGAGCAGCTTCCAGCAGGTTTGATCTGAAGAGTTTCCAGCTTCTGACCGCAACCTAAGAGTATAAGCAGTTGAATGAATGCCCTCAATCTTAACGGCGAGGACATCACTAGAGTTGAGGAGGAGTGTTACCTCTCCGCGGCTTCCTTGAACTCTGGAGGCGCTCCATTCGCCATTCCTCAGCTCGATCTTGAAGGAAATGCTTGGAATGTAGCCTTCAACGTCGACTAGGTCTATGTAGTAGGTTGAAGCATTCACTTCACTAAAGTTGCCAGCAACTTTGAAGCAGATCCACAGGTTGACATAGTATGGTGAGGAAGAAACGTAGTTGGAGTCGACTAACACTTGGACTTCCTGTATGTCAGCGGAATTGTTAACGGTGCTGGAGTCGCTGCTACTGAAGGAGAGCATGGAGAGGTGGCGCCATGAGGAAAGGTTCAAGATGTCGAGAGCCCCAGCGTCAATAGCCCTTGATACATTAGCATACATGTATTTGTACAGTGGAACAGTGTAGCTGAAGCCAGGGTAGTTGACGACTGCGAAGACTGTGTAGTATCCAGGGGTGAGCGGCATTGCAGCTACATAGTATGCATAACTGTAGTAGGATCCGCTTCGCGTGAAGTTTAGCTCAGTGAACTCTCCAGACACCAAGTTAAGGGCATAAGCCTTCTCCACGCTGGCATATATGGAGGTGGTAATCTTGGCGTATATGCCAGTCTTATTGGCGAAGTAGCTTAGACTGCCGTAGGTGTAGGGACACTTGAAGATGAATAGCTCTTTATCAACTGTATTGCCGAGAGAGTCGGAAGCACTTACAGTTAGATGGTGCCACCATGCCGGGAGGTCCTTTAAGTCGATGGATGTGGACACATTACTTCCTCGGTGCACTTCATCGCCGTCAACGAAGATTTTGGCCTCTGAGAGGAAGGGATCGTAAAATGAGAAGGTAATAGCTGCACTTGGCTCAAACATGGTTAAGCGCTCAAGGGGGACGTAGACATCACGATAAATTTCTGAGAAGGCTACTAGGCTTGGCGGGGAGGAGTCGACGGCTCTAACCGTAATGGGCTCGCTGGATTCGATGAATCCACGGGAGTCTTCAGCGACGTAGATGAAGGTAGCGTTGAAGCTGTGTGGAAGCGGTGGGAGAACTGCTTGGTAGACGCCGTTTAAGTTGTCGCCGCTGATTCTCGTTGCGGGAATCTCCTCAAAGGTGTAGTAGCCGCTTCTCCACAGCATCAGGTAGGTTTTGTTTATCGGGTACTTCGAAGAGACTGTGAAGTTGAGCTTGATGGGAGTGAGCGCGGGAACTGATGATAGCTTGCTGTAGTTGGTGATGTTGATTGGAGGTCTCCAAGGAGCCATCACGGCGTAAAAGCCGTTGGACTCCACTTCGGCAATGAGGTAGTCACCCTGCAGAGAGCTGCTGAGCCTAGTCCAGTAGCCGCTCTCGTTCTTCAGCTTGTAGATGTAGGCTCCAGAGATATTGAAGGCTATCTTCAAGGTGAGAGGGATGCCATCTATGGGCTGCTCATCTCCACCATAGAGGTGCACCCAGTAAACAGGAGATAGTGGTATTAACTCCCCGCCATTCTCAGTGTCGAAAGCCTCACCGAACAGTGGAATCTCCAAGACCTCTAGGTAGGCAGTAGTGTCCAGCTGCTCAAGTTCCACTACAACGGAGTTGTTGTGAAATGTGAAGGTGCCTCCCGAGGAGGCTTCATAGCAGTGGGGGGCCTCCACGATCATTAGGGGGATATGGAGGGCGCTGTAGAGGATGTGGAGCTGGGAGGATTCATTGTAGCCGAAGAGGTGTAGCATGATGCTTGCCTCAAAGGCCTGCTTAATCGCCTTGACTCTGAAGGTGATGTTGACTGCTTGATGTGGGTCAAGCGTGCCAATGCTGAACGAAGTATCATTGATTTGGAGTTCATCTGTAGAGGTGATATTGAGTGTCACCGAGTTTGCTGGCAGCTCTCCAATGTTCTTCACTTGAACAGTAACGTTGAAGACTTCTCCCTCAAGCACTGCTGTTGGTGCAGAGTACTTGACGATAACTACGTAATCGGGGACGGGATACCTTTCAAGCTCTGATGCCAGCTGCTGAGCACAAGCATCCAGCTCTATCTGCGCTTTATAGGCTAGGTCGGCTACGCTGAGAGTGAAGTTGAGGGAGGCTTCAGAGAGATCTTCATTGAGGTGGTCTACAAGGGATGCGAGCAGTGCTGCATGCCGGGAGTAGGCGACGATGTAAGCTGACCTAAAGTCCAATGCGGCCTTCACAGCTGATGAAGATAGGTTGCCCATATGCTCTTCAAAGATCAGATCAGCTTTGGCAAGGTACTCCTCAGCAACAGGCTCCATCTCTCTTAAGCTGCTATTGTAGGCTTCAATTGCAGCCTTAATACTTGAGAGATCCTCACTCCTCAAGGCATTTTCCAAGTCTAGAATTCTCTCGGCAACGGGGAAGTCCCAGGTAGAGGGAGGATCGTAGACTGATTCACCTATGGAGCTGGTTAGGTAAAACCAGTAGCGCACGACTCTCCCTTGTACGATATATTTGCATGAAGCCTCAAACAACCCAGCCAGCCTCTTCATCTCAAAGAGAGTAGACAGCAGGGAGGCAGGGTTGCTTACTTTGGAGATAAATTCGCCAACCCCTAGGAAAGCTAAGCCAGCGCCTCTTCCTATGGGGTTCCATCCCAGAAGCCCAGATACATATAGACCTGCTGTAGAAAAGCTTGATCCAGTTGCTCCTATGTACTCCTGAGTTACCATGCCCTTGTAGGCGGTATCAAATTCGTGGTTCACAGCGTCAAGCACCGAGCGGAAGGCTTGAGAGATCGCTGCTTCATCAGCCGTTATTCTACCGGAGCTGGCTAAGTCAATAACTTTGAGAACTGTATCCACAATAGAGGTTTTCAGGGCAAAGTCTGGAATATTTAGCATGAGGTCATAGTATTCCTTAAGCTTCTTGGGTAGGAGTCCCGCTGAATAGTCCTTCAACATCTTAGTGTACTTGGCTATAGTCTTTCCAAGCGCGGTCTTGGAGAGGTAATGCTTGCAAATGAGGTTTCCTGTGGTCTTCCACATGTCTATTTTCTTAGATTCAAGATCCATGACGCTTTGAGAGAACCCCCTTTTCTGTGCGTATTCCATCCAAGAGGGGCTTACAGCGCGAATAGCTGTGCTGTGTAGCACTGTGTTATATGAGATCTCTCGAAGGGATTCAAGGAATCGGTACTCAAACGTTTTCGTGTACTCCTTGAAGATAACGCCCTTCACGTAGATTCTCTTTCCGATGACTCCTTGGAACATGTTGTCGAGAGGTATCGCAATTTTCCTTCCAAGAGAGCACGACATTTCAAAGAGATCATCCCGTAGCTTGCGCGAGTACTCTGAAATTGGAGCCCACTTGAAGAGGTAGGGGGCTATTGATTTGGCCAGCTCATTCGCAGAAGTTGTCAAAAGTCCTAGGGCAAAGCCGCTTAGCTCCTTCTTAAAGGTTGCCTCCAATACGCTGCTCTTTACTAAGAAGTGGTCAGCAAGTGCTAAGGAGAGAGTGACTGCATGTATCCCAGGAAGAAGAGAGAAGGCACGATAGGAGTTTAGAGAAGGATATTGGAGGTAGAGGAGCATCAAGCTGCTTGTAAGAGGAGAAATGTACATTAAATCGTTCATGCCATCCACTGTGAGCTGCTCTACTTCATGGAAGCACTGTCTAAGTTTAGCGTAATAGATGCTAGAGGACTCTAAGGTTACTCTGTCTTCATGCCCTTCAGTATCTTGAGCAATAACCTCAACTTTAACATTCTCGCCAAACACGGGAATCTCTGAAGCATTGCTGAGGACAGCTTTGTCATCATCTACGGGATCCAAGGCGATTTTATACTCCACAGTAGTTCCATTGACGATTTCAAGAAAGTTTGGTGGACAAAGCTCGGAGGTAGTTGTCTTTAATTTTGAAGCTATGCGATTCATGTAGTCTACTATGTTTTTGGTATCATAGTGCACTATAGCTGTCACCGTGATCTCGGAGAAGTCGACGCTTGAAGGCTTTAGCACATAGCCTTTAAGTGGAAGTTTGTTGCCACGGATCTTCTCGCTGAGAGAGGCTTGTAGGAGAAGGCCATGCCCCACCCTTGTTCTAACAGGGTTACTATGAATTTCCTTGGTCTCCCAATGAGCATAGCAAGAAGCATTGGCTATCTCTGTGAAAACTGTGCCGTTGTAATTGTTGGCTTCACTGGTAACGTTGAAAACGGCGAGAAGCATCTTGGTTTCACGCGCATAGAGAGTGACGGAGCCCCATCGAAGAAGCCACTTTCCAGTATGATAGTCATACTCGGTATCTCCTCCACTTGTGCAGAAGATGAGCTTGGCGAAGGGTGGAACTTCTATAGTGACGTCATGCACAAATATCGCTCTATCACGCTTGTTCTCCAAGGTTATCGTGTAGACCAGTCGATCTTGAGCGACAACGGTTTCATTGCCTTCAAGGCAGATCCTTGCTGGAGGATCATCGATGTAAACTTCAACCTCCCTGCCTATGGAGAAGCACTCTTCCCCTATGTAGCCTGAGAAATACGCTTCCTGCGTGGCGTAGCCGAAGGAGAAGTCCTTTGAGATGTTGCAGGTGGCAACTAGAATTCCTGAGTCGCCATAGGAGATCTCACCTAGCTCCCAGGAGACTGAATCATCGTTAATGGATGCGGAGGAAGACGCATTGATAGCTGTGAGTCCTTCAAGGTAGAGGTTCACCTCTGCATCTGAGATGTCTATGGGGCAGTAGCTGTGATAAGCCGCTATCAGTGTAGCTGTATCATTTTCCCCTATGACGGTGGGCTCAGCTGTGAAATTGAAGACTACACCAGCGAAGGCTTTGAGGCGAAGATAGTCTTCCCAGTGAGGGGTTAAATCCTTTCCATGCCAATAATACGCGGAAAGCGCGAACTCGGCTTTGGATTCCATGGCATCGACAATCAGCTTCGAATCATGACACGGCAAAACCTTGAATCGTAGATGCTTTTCAATCACTTCTCCGGGTGAAATGGAGCTTAGCTGTAGTTTGAAAGCTAAGTTGTCTCCATAGCGAACAGGCTCAAAGCCATCAAGGTACAAGGGTATCAAGTAGCGGAGAAGTTCGCTGCGATAATGTTTGAGTTCTATCAGGATAATGACATCTGTCAGTGGGTGTGTGCTTTCTCTCGCATCAATCGTGACTGCTACCTCGACTTCGTCGTCAAAGGTGAACTGATTGCCTTCACCAAGATTTCTGGAGTAGGCTTTAAGGTCTACTTGAAGATCGTAAATGGGGTAGATTATGGTGATGGGATTGCAGTACCAGAGAACATGCCTCAGCCTGTATCTAACGTACCAAATGCCGTAGGGGTAGTCGTAGCCTTGAAAATGATAGCAAAGCATGGAGCCTGGCCGATATACCGTCCATGCATAGGGGTGGTACATGAACCCTAATGTACGGTTGCCATACACGGCGCGAATCTCGTATGAAGGCTTCTTGAAGTCGGCCTCGTCATAATCGTAGTTGCACATTCCCGTGTGTAGAGGATCAATGCTGTACTTCGCCAGCCCTTCCCTCGGCCAATCTACTTCCTCTTCAGAGTAGTAGTCTGGAGTCCAGATGTCGTTGATGCAGAAGGTTCCATCAGCTTCGGGGAAATCGCGGATAGTGGGGCCTACAAGCGGTGGAGGGCCGAAGTTCGATGTTGGTCCTTCGAAAACGATTTCCATCCCGGGTGGGAGGCTGCTGGGGTTATCCGCATCATAGAGATTCGCTATGTACCCCACTACATCTATGTAACGGCTCCACAAGCCTGTCTCTTCGTCGATGAAATCTTTATCGTTGGGGGAGCAGCCAGAGAAGGATAGTGTGACCTCGTCTCCAGCCTCGAAGATCTCCACTCCTCCAGCGTAGTAGTAATGGTAGTCCAGGAAGGATAGGCCGTAGCCATGTGGATCCACCCAGTAGAAGATAGCGTACTTTCCGGGGGGCATTGACTCTGTGAACGTGTTTTCACCGGGCTTCGACGCGTTGTAGCTGTAGCTCCCAGAGCGGTAGTACTCGCCTACAGGGTATTTGAATATGGCATATGCAACGCGGATGATGTGACCCTCGTTATCTGAAAGAGGTTCCGCGTCGACCGTGAATCGAGTCTCCACGAAGTTGTCTTCGTCGAGCAGAACCTGGATATCCCCTAAGTCAAGGGTACTCTCTGAGTATGAAGGAGGTACTCTAAACGACTTAACTGC
>JAGHCH010000039.1 GCA_021160575.1 Thermoproteota archaeon
GAGGGAGAAGGGCTATATTATTGAGGCTTCGCCTAAGATGGGCTATAGACTCATTCAAGTTCCCGACAAGCCCTATCCATGGGAAATCAAGGTGAGGCTTCAAACTCATCGCCTTGGAAGGGAGATCATCTATTTTGAAAGTATTCCATCCACGCAAGAAGCGGCTAGAGAGCTATTGAAGAGTGGCTGCGAGGAAGGCATCTTAGTAGTGGCCGAAGAGCAGCTAGCTGGAAGGGGAAGGATGGGTAGGAGTTGGTTCTCGCCAAGGGGAGGATTGTGGTGTTCAATTGTCCTTAGACCAAGGATACCCACTTCAAGGGTACTTACCTTGAGCTTAACTGCAGCCACTGCCATGGCTCTAGCTCTCCGAAGCCAAGTTGGCGGAGAAATTAAGGTGAAGTGGCCCAACGACCTACTCCTCGAGGGCAGGAAGCTGGGAGGGGTGCTCGTAGAGGTTGAAGCTGAGGCAGATGTTGTTAAGGCGGTGGCGCTCGGCATCGGGGTTAACTTAAACTTTGAAGAGAAGGAGCTACCAAAGATGCTTAGAGGAAAAGCCACAACTGTGCTTTCAGCTCTAGGCGTAAAAGTGGATAGAGTGGAGCTTTTAGCATGCTATTTAGGAGAGCTTGAAAGGCTGTATGAAGAGCTCTTGGCTTTAAAAGGGATGCTCCCTGAGATGGTGATGAAGGAGTTGAAGTGGATGGAGGGGAGGACAGCCAAGTTCAAGGATAATGTTGAAGGAAAGGGAGTTGTACTGGGAGTTGAAGCGAGTGGAGCGCTTATAATGAAGATTGATAAGAAGGGTGTCTTGAAAGTGCATGGAGGAGATTTAGAGGTGCTCTCCTAGTAGAGGGTGGAGCTTATAGGCTATGAAGGCAGCCATTGCGGCCTTAGCAGCGTCTCCCGGAATAAATGGGATGAAGCCTACATAAGCAGACTGGGGAAATCCAAACCAGTAAGAGAGCACCGCAATGCCTAGTGTACAAATAACCATGAAGGCTGCAAGGTTTATTGCGAAGAGCCACGTAACCGAAGGCTGTTTCAGCTTTTCCGTGCATAAGCCTAGGAGGTAAGCCGCGACTATGAAGCCCAACAAATATCCTCCCGTAGGCCCCACCAGCACTGCTACTCCAGATCCGCCTCCAGCAAAGACAGGAAGGCCGAAGGCGCCCATAGCGACATAGACCAACTGACTTAAAGCAGCTCTCTTAGACTTTAGGAGGTCTATTGCAAGGTATGTGAAGAAGGTTTGAAGAGTGACTGGCACCGGGCTAAGGGGGAGGGGAAGGTAGAGATAACCTCCAATAGCAGTGAGCGCAGCAAAGCATGAGATTAGTGCGATATCACGTGCTTTCCTCACCGCCGATCACTGTAGCGCTGTAAAAAATGTTAACCTACTTTTGCATTTTGGTTAACTTTCTGTCGGAGAATAAGAGATATTAAATGTCTCTTGTGTAAAGAAAGGGTATTCCTTAGGCTAGAGTCGGAGATGAATTAGCATTGACTATATTGAAGATCTCTCGAAAAAAGCGAGAAGAGTTTTTGACATATGTAAAAGCTGAAGCCATTGACTACCCAGACTATGAAGTTGTTGAGGTAGAGGAGCCTAAGCTTTATGAGGAACTCTTCCCATGGGTTAAGCCCCCGGTTATTGTGTGGGATGGAGTCTCTGTTCCTATTGAGGTCGCCGAAGAACTGTGGATTACTGATACTACCTTTAGGGATGGTCAGCAGGCTAGGGAGCCCTATGCGATAGAGGAGATGGTGACTCTCTACAAGTATCTGCATAGAATTGGCGGTCCTAAGGGGAAGATCCTGTTTACTGAGTGCTTCCTCTACACGGATAGAGATAAGGAAGCGGTTAGGCGGATGAAGGTCCTCGATTATGAAGCACCAAAGGTTACTGGTTGGATAAGAGCATCGCTGGATGACCTGAGGCTTGTCAAGGAGATGAAGCTTGAGGAGACGGGGATGCTGGCATCCATCAGCGACTATCACATCTTCTACAAGTTCAAGGGATTGAGTAGAAGGCAAGTGGTGGAGAAGTACCTTGAAGTTATCGAGGAGGGCTTGAAGGCCGGTATCATCATGAGAGCACACATCGAGGATTGCACGAGAGCAGATATCTTTGGAGTGGTCGTCCCCTTTGTGAGGAAGCTGATGAAGCTCTCAGAGAAGTACTGTGTGCCTGTGCGGATCAGAGTCCCCGACACCTTGGGGCTTGGAGTTCCATGGGCAGAAGCAGCGCTTCCCAGGAGCATTCCCAAGATCATGTGGATTTTGAGGCATGTTGCGGGGGTTCCTAGCGACTGCTTGGAGTTCCATGGACACAACGACTTCCATTTGGGAGTAGCCAATGCAACAGCGGCTTGGCTCTATGGAGCTGCTTTGAACAACACTACCCTTCTAGGCATTGGAGAGCGTGCGGGCAATGTTCCCTTGGAGGCGATGGTGTTCATCTATGCTGGGATCAAGGGAACCCTTGACGGGATGGATACTAGGGCTCTAACGGAGGTTGCCCGGTATTATGAGAAAGAGCTCAGCTATAGGGTGCCAGCGTACTACCCGATTGTCGGCAGAAACTTCAACGTGACAAGAGCTGGTATTCACGCTGATGGAACCTTGAAGAACATCCGGATGTATCTACCCTTTGACACCGAGAGATTACTTGAATCTCCACCAGGAATCGCGATAACCCCCTACTCTGGAGCCGCTGGAGTCGCCTTCTGGATCAATCACTTCTTTAGGTTGAAGAATCAAGAGAAAGTTGGAAAAGAGCATCCAGGGGTACAGAAAATCTACCAAGAGATTCTCAAGAGATTTGAGATGGGAGAGGTGCTGACGATCACTGATAGAGAAATGTTGAAGCTGGTAAGGAGGTTTCTACCCGAAATCTGGGAGAGGTATAGAAGTAGAGCGAGAGAAGTGGAGTAAAGAAGCTATTTGCGCTTAGATAAAGTAAGCCACGCATGCTTTGCTAGCAGAAGCGATGCAGATAGCCCTCTAGCTATGCCTTTGTTGGCGGCTATGGCTTCAGAGATCTCGGCTAGGTACCTTGAGTAGAAGTCCTTGAGCAGCTTCACCGCCACCGGTGCCAGCACGACTATGGCGATGAGATTGGGTATAGCCATTAGACCGTTAAGAGTATCGGCGAGATCCCATAGGGCGCCTAAATATTCTCTCCCTAGCACAGCTGCCAGTACCAGTGGCGGGAGCCAGATGAGCCGATAGAGGTAGCTGGCTACCTTGGGGCTCATGATCTTGGCTTTCTCGCACATGAAGTAGATGAAAGTGTTTTCGCCGTAGAAGCTCCATGTCAGGATGGTAGTGTATGCGAAGAGCATCAAAGCCACCCCAAGAAAAATCGCTGCCCAGACGCCGTATGTGCGGGTGAAGGCCTCCATGGCGAGCTGAGTACTGGAGTATCCAGTGGTCCATGCACCAGTCACTACTACTGCTATGCCAGTTATGGTGCAGATTACTATAGTGTCCCAGAAGACCTCAAAGATCCCGTAGAAGCCTTGTCTACCCGGATGGTCGGATTCAGCATAGGCATATGCTAGAGGAGCGCTGCCTAGCCCGGCTTCATTGGAGAACAGCCCTCTTGCGAAGCCGTAGCGTATTGCGAAAAATACTGATGCCCCTGCAAAGCCTCCTACAGCTGCTGTGCCGCTGAAGGCATCGTGAAATATCCTAGGATAATCCCTCAAAGAAGGCTGATCCAGAGGATATCCAGATCCCTACTCCGAAGATGATGTACCAGATGCTCATGAAGGGCACTAGGATGAAAGCAACATCGGCGATTCGCTTGATGCCCCCGAGAATCACCAAGCCTGTGAAGAGGGCGATGATCAGCCCTATCGCCACCCTAACCGTGAAATGGGCGCCCGGCGTGTTGTAGCCGAAGGCATCTGCTATGGTCACCGCGCCCAGTGCTACGCTGTTGGCTTGAATCATGTTGCCTATTCCGAAAGCGCAGAGCCAGGCGAAGAGCGAGAAGAGTATGGCTAGGGGGGCGCCTATCTTGGGGACCTTTTCGATGTAGTACATGGTCCCTCCGCGTATTCTGCCGTCAGGCAAAGTCTTCCTGCTCCACATACTTAAGGTGACCTCCACGGCTTTGATGCCCATTCCCAAGAGCCCGCAGATCCACATCCAGAAGAGGGCGCCGGGACCTCCAGCAGCGATGGCGGTGCTCACTCCAGCGATGTTCCCTACGCCTACAGTGGCACCACTGACCATGCACCAGACCTTGAAGGGGTGGACTTCTCCCTTAGCGCCTCCCCGCCATAGCATGGTTTTAACCGCCACGGGGAACTTGCGGATCTGCACGAAGCCTGTGAAGATGGCAATTACAATCCCTGTCGCCACCAGTAGAATGATCATCGGCATACCCCAGACGATGGAGTTCACAAAGCCGTTTGCTGCAAGGATTGCATCGACGATGCTCTCCCAGCCAGCCATACCCTACAGCTCCTACCATGTGTTAGTGTCGCCATTTTGCTTGCTTTGCTTATAAAGATTCCGAACTAGCAATGGGATACCTTTTAAGAAATCTTAATAAATGAAACAATGCACATAGAAATTTCATAGAAAAACTTATGTCTAAGATTTAGTAGAACTTGTAGAGCTTCGGTGAAAACCATGGCGGCTGCAAAGGTAGAGTTTAGCGCTAAGGAGTCCATCAAGTCCGTAGCATTGTGGCTAGTAACGGTTGCCATTTTAGCAGTAATTATGGCTCTAGTCTCGCAAGCGCCGATCCCAGCTGGCTAGAAGTGAACTGGCTCTCAGCCCTTATCTTTTTGAATTTCTAGGCGGTGCTGCCAGAAGAACAGTAATAAATCTGAAAAGCATAGTGTTACCTTCACTTGCATTGCGAGAGGTAGCGGAACCATGGAATACTTGAAAGGAGCTGATGAACAAGCCTTAAAAGAGGATAGTTACTGGCTGAGTAGGTACTACGAGTTTCAAGCAAGGGAGCTGGAGAGGCAAGGACGCATACATGAGGCTGCAGAGCTCTGGAGGAGGTATGCCGAGCTGAAGTATTCGAAGGGCAGCTATCTGCTATCAGCACTAGGCTTTCTCAACGCTGCTCTTCTGCTTGAGAGAGAGGACGTGGAGAAGGCTTGCCAACTGCTTGTAGACGGGTTGAAGAA
>JAGHCH010000035.1 GCA_021160575.1 Thermoproteota archaeon
AAGACTTTCCAGCTTCTTAATCCTGTTATGCACCGTGCCCACCGAGATGCCCACCGCATCTGCGATATCTCTAAAGCTGATCCTAGCGTTCTTTTGGAGAAGAGCTAGAATCTTCCTGTCTATATCGTCTAGAGGGAGAGGAGCTTCAGACTTTTTCTCGGTTTTCAGCATACTCACCCTCCATTTAACAATCGGCTAGAACTCTTTAACTAGTTGATTACGCCCTTTTTAATTTTTTCATGTGGCTTTCTAAGGTCTCTTTAGATATTGATGATAGCTTCATAGAGAGTACATTAGCGATTTTCAACAACTGAGGAGAAAATTTCATTAGGATGCCTTCTCCATCACTACCGCGTTAACATAGGGGGTTTCAAGAGGGTGCCTCAAACTCTGGCTGAGAAGATTCTCTCCATGAAGATCAAGCGCGATGTTTCTCCTGGGGAGATAGTGGTAGTTGAAGTTGACGCCGCCATGGCCCATGACGGCACAGCTCCCTTGATGATTCAGAGCTTCAAAGCGATGGGAATGACTAAAGTCTGGGATCCCTCTCGAGCTGTCTTCGTCATCGACCACATAGCTCCCAGCTCCAATGAGGGTACCTCTGCCCTACATAAGATGATGAGGGAGTTCGCTTTACAGCACGGCTTAAACTTCTTCGACGTGGGTGAGGGCATCTGCCATCAACTTCTCCCGGAGAAGGGCTTCGTCTACCCTGGAGGGGTGGTGCTGGGTGCTGATTCCCACACTTGCACTCACGGCGCCTTCGCTGCCTTCTCCACTGGTATTGGCTCAACGGAGATGGCTGCTGTCTTTGGCTCTGGCAAGCTTTGGCTAAGAGTTCCAGAATCTTTGAAGGTAACAGTCACCGGCGCCTTAAAGTCCTATGTCACCGCTAAGGATGTGGTGCTTCACGTGATTGGCGAGGTAGGAGCTGATGGAGCCACCTACATGGCAGTGGAATACTCTGGCGACACTGTAAAGGAGATGTCTATCGACAGCCGAATGACTCTCTGCAACATGGCGGTGGAGATGGGAGCCAAAACAGGCCTAATTGCTTCTGATGAGAAGACACGCCTCTTCCTCGAAGGGAGATGTCAAGCTCCCTGCAAAACCATTGAACCAGATTCAAGTGCATACTACACCGATGAACTCATCGTTGAAGCCGATAAATTGGAGCCTATGGTGTCATGCCCACACGAAGTGGACAATGTTAAGGCTGTGGCGGAGGTGGAGGGCACTCCAGTGGATCAAGTGTTCATAGGCTCCTGCACCAATGGAAGACTGGAGGATCTACGAATGGCCGCCCAAATGCTGAAAGGAAAAAAGGTGAAGTGCCGAACCATAGTGATGCCTGCCTCCCGTGAGGTATACTTGAAGGCTCTTCGAGAGGGCTTAATTGAAATCTTTCTTGAAGCTGGCTGTGCTGTCGGGGTCCCAGGATGCGGTCCTTGCGTTGGAGGACATCATGGCGTCCCTGCTCCCGGAGAGGTGGTCGTGGCGACAACTAATAGAAACTTCAAGGGCAGAATGGGCTGCGCCGAAGCCTTCATCTACCTCGCATCGCCAATAGTTGCAGCACATGCAGCAATTCAAGGCAAAATAGTTCACCCTAAGGAGGTAAGCTGAAGTGATCATCAAAGGAAGAGCCTGGAAATTCGGTAACAACATCTCCACAGACCACATCATCCCCGGCAAGTACAAGTTCAAAACTCTTGACTTCAGGGAGCTTGCTCAGCATGCGATGGAGGGGATAGATTCGGAGTTTTCTAGGAGGGTGCAGCCCGGCGATATCATCGTGGCGGGAAGGAACTTCGGCTGCGGCTCCAGCAGAGAACAGGCTCCTCTAGTTCTCAAGCACGCTGGAGTAGGAGCAGTTGTTGCACGCTCCTTTGCTAGGATCTTCTTCAGAAACTCCATCAACGTGGGGCTCCCGGTGGTGATCTGCCCTGAAGCCTATGAAGCCGTGGAGCAAGGCGATCTGCTAGAAGTCAATTTAGCTGAAGGGATGCTGAAGAACTTGAGCAAGGGTACGGTCTTTAACTTTAAGCCACTGCCCGATTTTCTCCTCAAAATACTGCTTGATGGGGGTCTTGTGGAACACTATAAGATGCATGGAAAGTTCATCTGGGAGTAGGCGAGGAAAAGGTAATATAAGGGTTGCCCGCATAGCCCGTGAAGGGCTCTGAGTGGGTTCTCAACCCTTCGGAGAAAGAGTGAAAATAATTGACCACCCATTGGCCCAAGAAGTTTTAACAATTCTCAGAGACCGAAACACTGGGCAAATAGTCTTCAGAAAAAGTCTCGTAAAGCTGGGTAGGCTGATCGGCTACGAAATCGCCAGAACTATGCGCGGGCAAGAGGTCGAAGTTGAAACCCCACTTGGAGTGAAGGCCAAGGGCTTCCGCTTGACAGATGCCGATCACGTCATTATCATCAACGTTCTCAGAGCAGCTGTCCCCCTTGTGGAGGGCTTATTGAAGATATTTCCAGCGGCTAGGCAAGGGATCATCAGTGCTAGGCGCGTAGAGGAAGGCGTTGCAGCTCCAGAGTTCAACTTTAAGATAGAGAAGAACTACGTAAAGCTGACAAAAATCCGCCCCGAGGATACGGTGATCATCGCTGATCCCATGCTAGCCTCCGGATGTACCATGTTGGCAGTGCTGGAGGAGGTCTACAAGGTTGGAAAGCCTAAAAGGGTGATCATAGCCTCCGTAATAGCTGCTCCTCTAGGCATTCAAAGAATACTAGAGAAGTACCCCGACGTTGAAATTTTCACCGTCTCAGTGGATGAAGGCCTAAATGAACATGGCTACATTGTTCCAGGACTTGGAGATGCTGGAGATAGAGCCTTCGGCTAGCCTACTCAGCATCCTTTATTCCCGCTGGTGTAATTACGAAGAGTGCTTCGCCCTCTGGATGCATCGGGGAGTCTATGATCCTCGCTATCCTCCGGCTCTCCTTAGCTTTTCTCAGCCAGATCCTATAGGTGCTGCCATGCGCTAGCACGTTTCCTCCAGCAGGCTTGTTGGGGTTACCGAAGAAGACATCTGGAGTTGATTGTATCTGGTTGGTGACCACCACGGCTACATCGTAGATGTCTGCTATCCTCAAGAGCTGGTGTATGTGCTGGTTCAGCTTCTGCTGCCTTACCGCTAGGACCTCTCTGCCCGGGTATTCGCTGCGGAAATGGGTGATCACCGAGTCCACGACTAGAAGCTTGATGTTGTTCTCTGGAACAAGCCTAGCAGCTTCATCGGCCAGCAACATCTGGTGATCCGAGTTGTAGGCTCTAGCGTAGATGATGTTGTTCAGCACCTCTGTGGGATCCAAGTCAAAGGATTCAGCTATCTGCGCAATTCTCTCAGGGCGGAAGGTCCCCTCCGTGTCGATGAACAGTGCCTTCGCTCCAAGACCACCCTTCTCCAGTGGAAGCTGCACTGTTACGCAGAGCTGATGGCAGATCTGTGTCTTACCGCTTCCATACTCCCCGATCAGCTCGGTGATGGCTTGCGTTTCGAAGCCCTTTCCAAGCAGAGAGTCCAGCGCCTTGCACCCTGACGTGATGTACCCTATCTTGTTGCGCTTCTCGAGAACCTCTCTGGCAGTGGTAAAGGAGATGCCCAGCAGCTCTCTCGCCCTCTGCGTCAGCTTAAGAGCTTTATCCTCGGTGATATCTGCGAGCTCCATGAGAAGCCTAGGCGGGGTAACAGCCAATGCCTCCACTGTTGTGATCCCAGCGGACTTCAGCTTCTCTAGGGTGGCTGGACCTATACCCTCAATATCTCTGAGATCATACTTCATTGACACTACCATCCACCAAACCTAAACTTCTCTAAGCCAAGCTGCCGAGACTCGCTATAGATAGCTATTTAAGACTTTTCCACACCAACCCCTTCCACATTCAACGCCTACCCTCCTCTCTCAGACGTGTAGGCATCTCCAGAGAACACGCCTTGGGATTAGAGTTGGGTGAAAGTAATCCCGTAAACTATAAAAAGACGGAGTGGGAAGAATGAGGGACGCCTTAACTTTGGGGGCTGGTTCCGGTGGCTGCGCGCCAAACCCATTAGCCTTCTCCGGAGCTAGAGTAGCCACCATAGAACTCAAAGCTAGACCCGTTGAAACCTCGATTAAGTGTATCATTTTAGGCTTCGGCAATGTGGGGCGCTCCCTCTTCGACTTGCTCGAGGAGAGGAACAGCTGGCTAAAATCCAACTTCGGCGTTGAGGCGAAGGTAGTTGCTGTCGCCGATCGAGGAGGGGCCGCAATCAGCCAAGAAGGCTTATCCTTCCACGAACTTCTAAAGGTCAAGCATGAGCGCAGAACAGTGGCAGCCCACCCAGTTCATGGAGAGCCCAAGCTAAAGGGCTCAGATGTAGTGAAGCTAGTGGATGCCGACGTGCTCTTCGAGCTCACAGTAACTGATGTAGCTACCGGAGAACCTGGGCTATCTCACATCCTAGCAGCCATCGACAAGGGGCTCCACGTGATAACCTCCAACAAGGGACCCTTGGTGGCTGCCTTCAGCAAAGTTATTGAGAAGGCCCAGAGGCGAGGCATCCTCCTGCGCTACACCGCCACGGTCGGAGGGGCTCTAAGAGTGCTGCGCTACCTCTCCAGCTGCCTAGCTGGAGAACCCATACTGGAGATTCATGGAGTCCTCAACGGCACCTCTAACTATGTGTTGACGAAGATGGAGGAAGGCTTAACGATGGAAGAGGCAATCAAGCAAGCACAGCAAATGGGCATTGCCGAGGAGGATCCAAGCCTAGATATTGACGGCATAGACACCGCCTGCAAGATGGTGATCCTCGCAAATACCGTGTTCGGCAACTCCTTCTCCCTAGGAGATGTGGAGATAAAGGGCATCCGTCATATCACCAGTGAACAGTTATCCAGTGCTGCTTCTCAAGGGCAGGCGATAAGGCTCATAGGCTTCACCGATGGAGAGAAGATTTCTGTTTCTCCTCAGCGCATCCCTAGGAACAGCCCCCTCTGTGTCTATGGAACCTTGAACGCGGTTTCCATGAAAACCGAGAAGGCTGGTGAGCTTGTGGTTACCGGTCCCGGAGCGGGCCCTTATGAGACAGCTTCCACTGTTTACTCTGACTTCGTTGAGATTGCTGAAGCTCTCTGCGGAGGTAGATAGTCTTGGCTAAGATGGAAGTGGGAATCTTAGGTGCTACTGGAATTGTCGGGCAACGCTATGTCTCCCTTCTAGCAGATCACCCGTGGTTCGAGGTTAGAGTAGTCTCGGCTTCTCAAGCTTCAGTAGGGAAGAAGTATCGAGAAGCTGCCAAGTGGTTCATAGAGCCTCCCATGCCAGAGGACATAGGCGAACTAGTGGTCACACCACCAGATCCCCAGCTCTTCAAGAGAGAAGGGGTTGAGCTGGTCTTCTCAGCGCTGCCCTCAGAGGTTGCTAAGCAAGTTGAAGAGGACTTCGCAGCAGCTGGCTTCGCAGTAGCCAGCGACGCCAGCGCCCACCGCTACGACCCCGATGTACCCATCCTAATACCCGAGGTAAACCCCAGCCACCTTCAAATCATCGAGTATCAGCGGAGAAATCGCGGATGGAGCGGTTTCATAGTAACGGGTTCCAACTGCACCACCATAGGGCTGGTAATGACACTCAAACCCCTCTTAGACGCCTTCGGCATCAAAAGAGTGCTCGTAGCCACCATGCAAGCCCTCTCAGGGGCGGGATATTTCGGAGTGCCCTCCATGGCAATACTTGACAACATCATCCCCTACATCAAGAAGGAGGAGGAGAAGGTCAGCAGCGAGCCCCAGAAAATCCTTGGGCGCTTCGAAAATGGCAAGATTCTTCCAGCCAACGTGCCCATAGGTGCAAGCTGCCATAGAGTCAACGTGCTGGACGGGCATACGGAGGCGGTCTTCGTAGAGCTTGGCAGAAAAGCCTCCCCCGAGGAAGTGGCCAAGGTGTTCAAGGAATTCCAGCCTGAGCCCCAACAGCTTAAGCTGCCTACAGCTCCTCAGCCTCCCATCATAGTTCGCGAGGAGCCAGATCGACCTCAGCCGCGCTTCGACCGCTATGCTGGCGAACCTCCAAGAGCTAAGGGTATGGCCGTGGTAGTGGGTCGAATCAGAGAGGAGCCAGTCTTTGAAACTGGGATCAAGTACATGCTCCTAAGCCACAACACTATCAGGGGGGCTGCTGGGAACTCCGTGCTGACAGCTGAGCTTCTGAAGGCTAAGGGGTGGCTGTAGCTTGAGGCTAGTGATGAAGTTCGGCGGTGTGCTCATGGGGAAAAGCGAGAACATCAAGCACTGTGCGAAGCTAGTGGCGGACGAGGTTGAGAAGGAAAATCAAGTAGTTGCAGTAGTCTCGGCTATGTCTGGTGTGACGGACTCTCTTCTCGAAGCCGCCGAAAAAGCAGTGCAAGGTGATGAAGTAGGAGTAAGCGAGATAGTAGCACAGCTAGAATTAAGGCACTACACCACTGCTAAAGAGCTTTCAGAAGGCGATGCTGATCTCAGATCTCAACTGACCTCCAAGATTCAAGGTCTCGCTCAGCAGCTCAGACAAGTCCTAAGCGCTGTCTCCAGCTTAAAGGAACTCACCCCGCGGTCTAAGGATCTCATTGTCTCCTTTGGAGAGAGAATGGCTGCCCCCCTCCTCTGGGCAGCTCTGAGAGTTCGCGGCATCCCTTCAGTTCACCTTACTGGAGGAGAGGCTGGAATAATCACCAATTCGGTGTTCGGGTCGGCCAGACCGCTGATGGAGGAAACCACCAAGAGAGTGCAAGAGCGGCTTCTACCCCTTTTAGAGAAGGGCGTAGTGCCCGTGGTAACGGGGTTCATAGGCGAAGATCCCAACGGCGTGATCACAACCCTTGGAAGAGGAGGCTCCGACCACAGCGCAACCATACTGGCCGCTGCACTGGATGCTGATGAAGTTTGGAT
>JAGHCH010000082.1 GCA_021160575.1 Thermoproteota archaeon
ATACAAAAAGAGGTAAGTTTCCCCTCGGCTATTCCTCCACAGTGATGCACTGCTCTGGGCACTGGCTTTCGCAAGCTCTGCAGAGGATACATGCATCCGGGTTCACAACGACAGCCTTCTTCTGCCCACCATACTCAGCGAGCTCCTGGATCTCAAAGACGCCTACAGGGCAGACGCTGGCGCAAGTTTCACATCCAGTACACTTTTCTACGTCTACAGTAATCTTCGGCATTCAAAATCACCTCATGTTACGCTGTCTATAAACCTAGGAGAAAACTTAAAAACATTTCTTGTCCCGTGCATTCGCACATCTCTATGTTAGATAAACTTCAACTAATTTTGACTTAACGTAGAAAAAGACTGTACAAATGAAAAGCCGGTTAGCGTATATTGCTACCACATAGCTACGGAAAATTTATGAGGCTAGCCTTTTACTCTTTATTAAAAATTCCCCATGGATTCGTGGGATGATGCAAATTGTCATCGCTGAACGCTATAGTCGCACTAGGGCTGGCAGCTCTTCTCACCATTATGCTTTACTTTGTTGGAGGGAAACTCGCTGCTAAGGGCAGAGCTTCTCCTGGAAAGTATGAACCCTATGCCTGTGGAGAGGATCTCCCCCCGCCTGAACCTAGAGTCAACTTAATGGCTTTCTTCTGGTACATTCTGTTTTTCGTGGTCTTTGATGTGGTAGCCTTCATTGTAGCCACCTCTTATGGAGTACTGGGTACTACTGCTCCCATGCTTAAGGTTCTTCCAGCAGTGTATCTTGCCTTAGCCATTATGGCGGTTCTCGTGCTCTTCCCCTTGAGGAGGGAATAGCCATGGGTGTGCTGTCTTGGGCCCGCGCTAAGTCGATTTGGGTATTGCACTTCAACTCCGGCGGATGCAATGGATGCGACATAGAGGCGGTGGCCGCATTCACTCCGCGCTTTGACGCCGAGCGCTTCGGCGTGCTACTGGTTCCTTCGCCGCGGCACGCCGATGCCCTCTTGGTGACTGGCCCGGTTACTAAGCAGATTAAGGATAGGCTAATCCGCATCTACGAGCAGATGCCCGAGCCGAAGTTTGTCATAGCGTTTGGCACCTGCGCTTGCACTGGCGGAGTTTTCAAGGGCTCCTACTCTACGTGCGGCGGAGTGGACAAGGTGATCCCTGTTGACCTCTACATTCCAGGCTGCCCGCCTAAGCCTGAAGCACTCCTCAATGGCATAGCAGAGCTGATGCGGAGGGTTAGGGGAGGTTGATCGAGGAGCTAATCTCGATGCTTGAAAGGGAGTTCAAGGAGAGAGTGAAGGTATACAAAGATAGGGGTAGGTATTTCGTAGTGGTCGAGCCCAGCGACTTGAAGAGGGTTGTAAAGCTCGCGGTGGAGAGAGGCTTCAATCACTTGATAACGATCTCAGGGGTTGATGCAGGGGATCACTTTGAAGTAGTGTACCACTTGAAGCACGGTGGGGAGGTTTTGAATCTGAAGGTGAAAGTCGATAAGGGCAATCCCCGTGTTCCCTCCGTTACTGAAGTGATCCCCGGAGCTGTGCTCTACGAGTATGAGGTCTTCGACTTGTTTGGAGTGGTTCCGGAGGGCAATGAGCCACCCGGCCCTCTCGTCCTCCCGGAGGGCTGGCCTAGGGAGGTTCACCCACTTCACAAGGAGTTCAAGGAGGAGTCCTAGATGTCTGTGATTCAAGTTCCGGTGGGTCCGCAGCATCCGGCTTTGAAGGAGCCGGAGCGCTTTATCCTCCACGTCGAGGGGGAGAGCGTCGTAAAGGTTGATGTGAAGATAGGGTATGCTCACCGCGGCATTGAGAAGATCTTTGAGAGGAAGATGTATATTCCCGGAGTTTTTGTGGCTGAGAGGATCTGCGGCATCTGCAGTGCAGCTCACGCTGTAGCCTATAGCCTTGTTGTGGAGAAGGTTGCTGAGGTGGAGCCTCCTGAGAGAGCCAAGGCTATTAGAACTATAGCCTTTGAGCTGAATAGAATTCAGAGCCACCTTCTCTGGCTGGGCATTCTAGCCCATGAGCTAGGCTTTGACACTCTATTCATGCTGACTTGGAGAGATCGTGAGCTGGTGCTCTCCTTGATAGAGAGGCTCTTTGGCAATAGAGTGACTTACGGTGCTGTAGTTCCCGGTGGAGTGCGCCGCGATATCTCCGATGCAGCTGCCAAGGAGACCGTGAAGGTTTGCGAGAAGATTATTGAGCGGGCTAGGGAGTACTTAGATCTCTGCTTGAGCGAGAAGACTATCGTGATGCGAACCGAGAACATAGGGATTCTTAAGCCCCACCAGTCGATAGCCCTATGTGCTGTTGGACCAGTGGCTAGGGGGAGTGCGGTGCGCTTCGATGTAAGAGAGGACGAGCCTTATGATGCGCTTGAGTTGCTTGACTTTCAGATGGTGGTAGAGGATGGCTGCGACACCTTGAGCAGAACTCTGGTGAGGGTCAAGGAGACGGAGGTTTCAGCGCAGATAGTTAAGGAGTTGGCGAAGAAGCTTCCGGCTGGACCTATTAAGATAAGGCTTCCCATGAAGCTTCCGGAGGGAGAAGCCGTCAGCAGGGTTGAAGCTCCTAGAGGAGAGCTCTTCTACTACGCTGTCTCCAAGGGAGGGGATAAGCCCTACCGCATGAAAGTGAGGACTCCAACTCTAGCCAACATCCCGGCTCTCTGCGAGATGCTGAAGGGCTGCCACATAGCAGATGTCCCCGTGATTCTAGCCTCCATAGACCCCTGCTTCGCCTGCATGGATAGAGTAGAGGTTGTAGACTCCTCTGGGAGAAGAAGGGACTTGGAGGAAATGCTTCGTAGGAGGGGTGTCTAGCAGTGTGGTGGATCCCTGGAGCATTAGCCTTCTTCATAGTCTTCGCCTTCTTCATAGAGTGGGTGGATAGAAGGTTTGTTGCTAGACTTCAGGATAGGTATGGACCCATCTACACGGGCACTGGCGGAGTGCTTCAGCCTTGGGCTGACTTCATTAAGCTGCTCTCCAAGGAGGACATCACGCCAGCTGCAAGTGATAAGGTGCTCTTCAGGCTAGCTCCTCTGGTGCTGCCTATCTTCCCCATAGTAGGGCTCTGCCTCACCCCTATCTTAGGAAAGCCCATCATAGGATTCGACGGAGACCTAATAGTGGCATTCTTTCTCATGTCTGTATACACGATCATGATCTTCATAGCTGGCTATGGCTCCGGCAATAGCTTCGGCATTGTGGGCGGCACAAGAGCCGCGCTGCAGATGCTGGGCTATGAAGTGCCCTTCGCCCTTGCCATGATAGGTCCAGCCATATTGGCGGGAACTCTCTCCATAAGCGAGATAGCCTACAGCCAGAGCAACATATGGTACGCCATTCCACTGGCGCTGGGCTTTGCTGTGTTCATGGTGTGCTCTTTAGCGGAAGTAGATGTAGTGCCCTTCGACATCCCCCATGCAAAGCAGGAAATCGTGGCAGGCTGGGAAACCGAGTACAGTGGCAGGAAGCTGGCCTTAATTCACTTAGCCGAGAACCTTGAAATGGTGTTTATCTCAGCATTAGCTACTGCTCTCTTCTTGGGAGGAGGCTATGGACCCTTCTCCCCGCCAATTCCGCCAGCTGTGTGGTTCATCATCAAGACCTTGATAGTAGCCATAGTGATCTCCAACCTAAGGGCTATCTTCGCCAGGTTCAAGATCATAACCTTAGTGGAATGGAGCTGGAAGTACCTTCTCCCATTGGCAATAGTTCAGCTGCTGGTGTTGGAGCTGTTCTTCGAGTTAGGGGTGATACCATGGCCATAGAGCCAGAAGTGCTGAGAAATCTGCTCAAGAAGAGGCCTGTAACCCTCAAGTACCCTGAAGAGCGCATAGATGTGCCCGAGTTCCGAGGACCTCCAGTGGTGGATATAGAGAAGTGTGTAGGATGCGGCATGTGTGTTCGAGTTTGCCCTCCACAAGCTATCGAGCTAATTGGAGGCGTTGGCAAAGCCTTCAAGGGGTTGAGGATAAACCTAGGAGCATGCATTTATTGCGGTATGTGCGCTGAGAACTGCCCGAGAAAAGCTATAGAGATGACCAGTGGCTATGAAAACTTCGCAGACAACATCGGCAATTTCATTGTCGAGTACTTGAAGGAGAAAGCTGAGGAACAGTAGGCTTCAGCGCAGTAGCAGCGGGAGAACATGTCTATTTTGCCTAAGGAGTTTTACCGAGGAGATCCAGCTAGAGTAGCGGTGAAACTCCTTGGCAAGCTTCTTGTGAGAGTATATCGAGGGAAGAGGCTTTCGGGGAAAATTGTGGAGACTGAGGCCTACTATGGCATTGAGGATCCTGCTTCAAGAGCAAGACGTGGAGGAAATTTAGCACGGATGATCTATGGAGACGTCGGCGTTGCCTTGATCTACGGGGTTCACCGTCAGTGGCTTCTAAACGTGGTGGCACACCCATCCAGTGAAGCTGGAGCAGTGCTGATCAGAGCTGTAGAGCCTGTGGAGGGCGTTGAAACCACGAAAAAGCTGCGGAGAGCTTTGGAGTTGCAGCTGCTCACTAGCGGCCCTGGGAGACTTACTAGAGCTATGGCAATCGACAAGAAGCTTCACGGGAAGCCCGTCTACACCACAGCTCATGGACTATGGATCGAAGATGGTGAGGAGATTTCAGAGAGGCAGGTAGCTGTGAGCCACCGGATAGGGGTCACAGAAGACCTTCCGATGCCTCTGCGCTTCTATATCAAGGGTAATCCATTCGTTTCAAGAAAGACTCCACCCGCTAGACTTTAAACTGCGAGATGTGCTTCACGCCAAGGTCGCCAGCCTTTCTGATCAGCATTTCGTCAGCCGTATAAACCGAGGTTTTAAGCTGCTGTGCCAACGCCACGTAGCATGCATCATAAATGTTGATGCCCCTCCTCATCGAGATCTCGACAGCCCTTGACGCTAAAGCGCCGGATAGGCTTTGCAGAGTTAGCTGTAAGCTGTTTAGGCTCTCCGCCGCCTCTTTTAATTCATCTTCTCCAAAGGCCGCCGAATACTTCAGAGCGTTAAGCACTTCATAGGGCAGTAGGCTTGGAGCCGCTACGTCGATGAGCCCGTTAACGTAGCTATCCCGGAGAAGCCTAGCCTCCCTCGAGAACTCCTCCTCAACAAACCAACTGAGCACTACACAAGCATAAACACCTACCGTTGTAATTCACGCCACCTCCGTATCTCCTCAACACTGTTCCACCCGGGAATTAACCGTGAAAGCTGCTCAGACTTCAAAGCAGCTCGCCTCATTTTTTCGAGATCTTTCCCACGCTTCAAAGGACATCCTCTCGCGCTATAACTCCAGCTATAGCTTCTCTGACTACTTCACTCCAGTTGATGTGTTTCATCTCCTCCATCTTCTGCTTCAACTTCTCGTCAACCCTGAAGCTGACAACGACAGTCAAAGCCTTCACCTAGAATGTATTACAATACTTTGTAATAATTTGTATTATGGAAATGCGGATACACACAAACGAAAAATGAGTTAAGGAAGCAGTGTTAGGCTTCTAGGGCTCTGGGCTTGGCTGTTAATAGGCTGACTATAGTGTAGATGGCTAGGGATCCTCCGATTACCGAGTAGATCATCACGCCCATGCCCACCGCCTTTGTTTGGACGAGCATTCCTAAGGCGATGGTGGCTATGAAGGAGTATAGAAGGCTTGCAGCGGCTCCAGCTTTAGTGGCTCTCCTCCAGTAGAGGGAGATGACTGCGGCTGGTAAGAAGGCTCCTCCAAGCCCTATGGCGGCGTAGCCCATGAAAATCGCTAGAAGCTCTGGAGGTCTCACTAGTGTCCAGTAGAGGGGTATTAGGACGAAGACTATGGTGGAGATTTTCACGAGGTTCACCAGCTTCGTGGAGGGGGTTTCCGGCCTCCATATTTGGACGAGGTCTCGCGCCACGCTGGAAGCCATGGTAATAACCATTGCTGACAGCGTTGACAGCGAGGCTGCAAATAGCCCGGCCAGGTAGAGGGCTGTTAGGGGCTCTCCGCCTGAAACCATGGCTATGTAAGGTGCTGCTAGGTCTCCTTTCCATGGCACGATCTTGAGTAGGCTGGGTCCAAAGGCTGCTCTCGCTGCCAGCCCGGTTATCGCGTTGAGGAAGATTGGCGGTCCAGCTATCAGAAAGACCGTCAACGCTGCTAATGAGTAGTCGCGCTTGGTCATCTTCCTTGCTCCAAGGAATCTGGCGATGTTGTGGGGGAAGCCCAGCGCCATGGCGATGAAGAGGGGCAGTGTAGCGGAGATGCCCACCCAGCTGGTGAAGAGCTCGAGTTTGCCCACTGAGGGCAGATCCGTTCTCACAAGCTGGAGTAGAGCCGGAGACTCCTCAGCTAGCTTGGCGTTAAGACCTAGGGGTCCTCCAACATAGCTTAGAGCTGAGAGCCCTAAGGCTAGGCAGGCTAGCCCTATGAAGGCCCCTTGAAGGGCTAGTGCCCACTGAGTGCCAGTGTAGCCTCCCAGCACTATGTAAGTGATGCATATTAAAGCTGTTAGGAGCAGGCAGTAGATGGGTGGCAACCCCGTTACAGCGTACCATGCAGTTGCTCCGGCCTTGAATTGCCCCACTGAATACATGAGGAGGAATATTATCATCACCACTGCTGCCAAGCTCTGCAAGCCTTTGCTGCTGAACCTCGCGCCCACGATCTCTGGCACCGTTCTCACGTTGTGCTCTGCTACGAACTCGGTGATCTTGGGGCCAGCTACGTAGAGGGCTGTCATGATTCCCATGATGGTCCACACCCCTGCGAACCAAATGCCGCTCCATCCGAAGGTGTATGTGATGCCCATCATCCCTAGAGTGGCCCAGCCGCTGAGCCATGAGGCGCTTAGAGCGCACCCCGTGACTACGGGGCCTATGTTCCTCCTGCCAGCGATGTACTCCTCGAAGCTCCTAGTTGAGCTTCTAGCTCTGGCTGCCAAGAGTATGCTCAAGGCGAAGAGCAGAGCTAGTGCTGCTGTCGATGCTATGGCATAGGAGGGTACGGGCTGTGGTAGGCTAGCCATGCTTGCCACCCCGCTTGTAGAAGATAGCCCAGAGCAAGGTGTAGAGGGCGCTTGCACCAACTATGGAGAACCAAACTATCCAAGGTAGAAGGAGGTTCGGAGTCTCACCGGAAAAGGTAAACACCTACACCCATACCTGCGCACCTTCCCACATTTGTGTGCTCTTACCCTAACCCTTCTTGAAGCCTAAAAGCCTTCTGGGCAAGACGCGTTGACCACCATCCCTTCATGGGAGAACTCTCAAGCCAAGTGCATCCAGTACCTTTGACCTTGATCTAATCTCTTCATCAAAAGTTGCAATAGCTTCCGTGCCCATCAGCATGCACACTTCCAGCAATTAAGCTCTCGTGGCGGCTGGTTTTCGAGTGGGAAGATAATTGTCGTAGAGGAACCAGGCGGTGGCAGCTAGGCTGGAGATCAACTCAGGAACTGCTACTCCAAGCTGACTGACATCAAGCCGGTAGAAGAACCATGCCAGAAGTCCGATAATCGCCGATAGTGCAGCAAGAAGAGATCGCATCTCTATAGAGTACGCAAACAGCGTCAAGCAAGCGAAGGAGAAGAAGACCACAGACACAGCAAAGTGCAGCCAACCCCAAGATTCATTGAATACTCCAACCAAGGTCAGAGAGATTCCAGTAACCGCTAGGAATATGGCCGAATACTTAGCTCTCCCAGCCATGGCTGAGACGGCGTAAAGGGCTACTAAGATTCCCCCAACAGCTAGTCCAAAGTTGAAGATAGGGGCTGCTGTGCTCTTGGCGGGGTGTCCCAGGTCGCTTAGGGCATTTGCTGTCCAGCTGAACCAAGGGGATAGCATTATGGAGAGCGTGATACACAAGTAGATCATGACTACCCCTAGAATGCCGGGGAGCACTCGCCAGTTCACATCGGCTGCTCTCCTTGGAAATGCTTTCGGCTTACCTAGCCCTTCTATGTTAAAAGGGTTGTGGAGGTGTATTTAAGTAGGAGCTATAGCGAGTAGCCCTCTATAGGTGGTGTCTGAAATAACGCTGAGAATACCCTACAGCCATACCTGCCCCAAGTGCGGGGCCTACTATATTCCCTACGGCAAGGATGTGCCGTGCCCCCGGTGCGGCTTGGTTGAGGAGGAGAGGTTTGAGGACTTCATCTCTAAGGCGGCTCTAGCCCTCCTCTACAACTACGCTAACTATGGCAGCTTCTCTATACCTCCAGAGGATTGGTCTCCAGTAACCTTGTCGGAGTACATCGTTCACGTGGTGAGCGTGCTCTTTGACTACTACAAGCAGAGGAAGGGGGACTTCGAGAAGTTTGCTGAGGAGTTTCTAGACCTCTTTGAGGAGTGGGGGGAGCACAGCTACCTCAAGAAGCACATCAAGGATATCGCCCTAGAGGTCTACAAGGTGGTCTCCAAGAACCTCAGCGGAGAGATCTAGAGCTTTACTCGACGTCCACGATGCCCCTCTCAGTGATGGCGAAGAGCACCTCACTCTCCGGGTGCATGGGGCTATCAACGATCCTCGCAATTCTCCGGTTATCTTTGGCCTTCCTCAACCAAATGCGGTAGGTGCTAGTATGCGCTAAAATGTGGCCACCAGTGGGGCGCTGACCGCTTCCAAAGAAGACATCCGGAGTAGCCAGCACCTGGTTTGTGACCACCACCGCTAGATCGCATGCCTCAGCCACTCTCAAGAGCTGGTGCATGTGCTTGTTGAGCTTCTGCTGCCTCTCAGCTAAAGCTTCTCTGCCTGGATATTCACTGCGGAAGTGGGTGATCACCGAGTCTACAACTAAGAGCTTGATGTTCCTCTCAGCGGCAAAGCGCATGACTTCATCTATCAGCAGTATCTGGTGATCAGAATTGTAGGCTCTGGCGTAGATGATGTTCTCTAAGGCCTCCCGAGGATCGATATTGAAGGCCTCAGCGATCTGGGCAGCTCTCTCCGGGCGGAAAGTGCCCTCAGCATCTATGAACACCGCTCTCCCAGACAAGCCACCCCTCTCGGGTGGAAGCTGCACAGTTATGCAGAGCTGGTGGCAGATCTGCGTCTTGCCGCTTCCATACTCGCCTATCAGCTCGGTGATAGCTTGAGTTTCCACTCCTCCCCCTAGAAGCCTATCCAGAGCCTTGCAGCCAGTAGTGATCCTCGAGATCTTGGCCCTCTTCTCCAAAACCTCTCTAGCAGTGGTGAAGCTGATACCCAGCAGCTCTCTAGCCTTCTGAGCAATCTGGGCAGCCCTCTCCTCGGGGATTCCAGCCTCCTCAGCTATCACCCTTGGAGGAGTCATCGCAAGGAGTTCTACGGTGGTGATTCCAGCCGATCTCAGCTTCTCAGCAGTAGCTGGTCCGACGCCCTCCACGTCTTCAAGCCTCAGCTTAGATGCCTTCTCCTCCTTCTCCTCGAGAAATGCCTCTATGGGTTCCTCGTATTCGCTCATGCTGCCCCGCTCTCCTCTAGTAGAGACTACTGCGTCGAAGGCTTTCAAGTCTTCCCCCGCTTAAAGGCACAACATAGATAAAGCTGCTAACTACTGCGGACAAGATTTTGAAGAACGAGGGGAACCTTCTCCTAGCAGAGCGTTCTCGGATCAATGACCTCCAGTTCAGGGATCTTGAAGTAGGCTGCATCTATCGAGGCTATCTTCCCATCATGGAGAAGCGCCGACGCCGCATGGAGCGAGTCGAAGTAGGTTAACTTGAACTGCTCTCGAAGCCTCGAAGCTTCGATGAGAACACTTGAAGTTAATGGAACCTCCCCTAAGTTTCTCAGCCTCCTAAAGGCTTCAACCTCAAGTCTAATATCTTCCTCTGGATAGCCTCTAGATCGCAGGATGAGCTCGTATTCAAGGTAAGCTGAGGATGCAGCAGAAAACCCTCTCAGCTCTCCCTTCACGATCTTGCCGAATACCTTGACGGCAACCTGATGCAGTTTGTCTAGAGGGTTAACGAAGGCGATCAGCATGTCAAGCTCTATTACCGGCATGCAGCTCACCTAGCAGAAGTTCATCGGCTCGCTCCTCGACTTCACTGTAGACCAGCTTCGGGTCGCGATGCCTACCCTTCAAGAATTTGAAGGGATCCTTGAGGACTTGGATGACAGCTACTTTTCTCGCTTCATCGATCTTCCACACGAGTAGGTCGCCTTCATCGATCTGCAGCTTCCTCCTAACCTCAGCTGGAATGCTTGTCAACCCCTTCCTTGAAACCTTACTCACAGCCATTGCTCTCTCACTAAGCTTTCTCAATAATTCTTAGAAATATAAGCTTAGCTAAGAATTAAAGGGATAGCTTAGCGGAAAACCACCTTCTAGCTTCATTGAAGGCCATGGGTATTGAAGCTGTTGACGGCCAGATCCCTGCAAAAAAGAAGGGAAATAGAGGGGCTAGGTGAGCTGCACTGTGGTGGGCTTGTAGGCTAGTATCCAGGCGCCGTAGCCCTCTGGGAGGCTGCTGCGCTCCACATAGTCTTCCTTATCGGAACTCCAGGTGAAGAAGTCAGGATAGATGTTTGAGTCGGAGGCTGTGGCGTCTTTGCCGTAGATGCTGCCCACCATGTTCCAGCCAGCTTGAAGATCCAAGGTCAAGTTGTACATGGGGGTGCCCCTAACCCTTGCTATGAAGCTGTCACTGAGGTAGAGCCAGTAGCCCCTACTCGGCTCTAGCGCGTTTACATCAACATATTTACGGGTGCTCGAGTTCCATGTGAAGGCAACGTATGACCCCTCAAAGCCTTCTAGAAGATCGTCTAAAGTTATGGCGCCGCTGGGGCTTGGGGAGACCGGCAAGCTGATGAGATTCCATCCCATAGGGAGGTTGTACCAGAAGGTTACAGATGTTGACGGATAGACCATGCAAGCATCGGCGGAGGAGATGTCAACGCTCTCTAGGGGGAGCTCTGAGAGCTGGTAGAGTGAGGGGTCAGCATCTTCGGGGGTTATTGATGCATTAGAGACCTTCACCCACTGGCAGTCCACCATTATCAGCTGGTCGTGCCACGGGTGTCTAGTGCACTCTATGTCCAGTGTGCAGTTGTGCAGGGATCCCGGCGTAGCGCAGCCGCAGAACCAGTATTTACCAGTGGAGGAGAGTTCGAGACCTCCCCATGGGTAGAAGCTCATCGTGGAGGTGACGTAGCGAATGAAGAAGCCCTGTGCGAGGGGGCTACATGCCCCACAGCTGGGGTCTATGTAGAAGATGAAGGGAACGGGGCGGAACGCGCCCTCCACGCTCACTTCAGTGCCCCCTAAGATGTAGCATAGAGAGTTATGCAAGGTGGCATCGTAGGAGTATGTGTAATAGGGCGAGCCGTCTTCAACGATGGAATACTCCTCTATCCATCCGAGGCTGCCATCCGAGTTTATGCGCACCGCGGTAATGTTGCGTGAGTTTTGGTTATCTCCAACAGCGATGAAACCGTCGTCAACTGGTACTACCGCACGGTAGAGAATTGCGTGGCAGGCCCAATCATTGATTCTGTCGAGCGTCTTGCACCAAATGATGCTGCCATCAGTTAAGTTCATCTTGACAAAGGTTCCGAAGTCGTAAGCTGCGTAGGTTGTGCCGTTGGATGAGAAGGCTAGGTAAAGGCAGTCTTCATCAACATCAACAGCTGCAGCAGAGAAGCAGTCGCTTTTACCTTTTTGGAGGATGATGCCCCACTTCATATCGGAGAGATCCCCACTGAACCTGGCAATGTAAGTTCGATGGGAGTCTGAGATGCGCACTCCGCCGAAGACTACGATGTCGCCGTCGGGAAGGGTTGCAACAGCACTCACGCCTGAGATGCTGGAGTTGACAAGCCATCTCTTGGCATAGACTATGTCGCCGTTGGGCTTCAACCTAAGGGTTACGGAGTAGTAGTAGCCGTATCTGGACTCGCCGCCGACGATTATGTCTCCACTGGGATGCTTGGCGACGCTCCATGCATACTCTATTCCCTTGGTGGCTATGGAGGAGGAGCTCCCCCAGGAAAGCGCTTTAATTACGCCATGGCTGCTGTTCACCCAGAGGAAAAGCATGTCGTCCCGCCGGTTATCTGGAAGGCTTGTCACACCTACAGCTACAGCTGTAGAGTCGTTGAGCAGTATTAGGTCATAGAGGCAGTCGGAGGAGTAGTTGCCGTGGAGGACTAGATCGTAGTTGGTTGCTGCGCAGAGGGAGGTGGAGCATAGAAGGAGCATAGCGGCGGCTAGGAGGAGAGGAGCAGCTTTCTTCAATAGGGTTACCTCCGGGAAGGGGACAATACTACTCGATGCTGTGAAGCTACTTAAAGCTTCTTTAACCGCCTTGCCTTTCAATGGCGCAAACCTTCAGCTCGAATTTGATGCACTCTATTGAGATTCGAAGTCCATGGTGAAGTTGAGCTGAGACTTTAACTGCTCTTCAAGGATGTCGAAGTTCTCAGTAAGCAACATGAAGTTGCTAAGAGCATTTTCATCAGTTTTCAGTATTCATGTATTATTTATTATTTAGTAGAGATGAAATCGAAGAGTAGCATTCTATAGTCTTTAAACAGTTTTTGAGAGCTCTTCTTGAGGGAGGGTTAATTGCAACATCTGATTAGCGGTATTGAAGTCGGAGCTAGTCATGCAGACAGCAGAGTGATTTTTGAGCGGCAATGACTGTGTATTCTTATTTGAAGAGGGCTTTCTGTGGGAAACACACTTTAAGGAAAAAAAGGTGAAGTTTCAAGGCAAGCTCCTCGCTGTGGTTGGTGAATATGACTTTAAACTTGAAAGTGGGGGGCAGCTATCGCCTTGGAGAAGAAGATCTAGTGAACCTTGTAGCCAGTCTCATTAGAAGCGGCTTTACGGTGGTTGCACCAGTTAAGGAGGGGGAGGAGGTTTACTTCAAGGTTGTTGACGATGAAGGTAAGGATGACATCGCGCTGAGCTATGGGAGGGCGGTTAACTCGCCTAGAGAATTTCTTCTCCCAGATGGTGAGGTACTCTACTCCTATGATGTGAATACCCTTGAGTGCAAGTTTGAGTTTCCTAAGGAAAGGATGGTTTTCTTTGGAGTGCACCTCTGCGATGCCAATGCCATCAGATACCTTGATTTAGCGCTGATGTCTGGATCTTCTCCGCCAGATCCCATGTATAAGGCTAGGCGGGAGAACTCCATAGTCATCTCCGTTGAATGCTCCAGCTGGGATGATCACTGCTTCTGTGCGAGCGTTGGGGGTAATAGGCTTCCAGAGGGTGTTGTCGACCTGCATTTGAAGCCTCTTAGTGATGGAGGCTATGCTGTGAAGGTGCTCTCGGAGAAGGGGTTAATGATTCTCAGCATGCTTGACAAGGAACTTGAACTTTACAGCGATGAGTGGAAGCCCTTTGCTCCGAGGCAGCGCAGATACTTTGACTCCATGGTCTTGGAGAACCTTGAAAACGAGTTCTATGTCTTGATGAGGGATGCCAAGGGATATGTTGATCTCTGCGTGAAGTGTGGCAACTGCACTCAGCAGTGCCCTACATGCTTCTGCTTCGACATTCAGGAGCAGGCAGATCCGCTTCGCTTGTCAACGTATAAGAGGGTTAGGCGGAAGATGTCATGTCAGAGGATGTACTTCTCCCTTGTCTCCGGCGACATTGTTGTTTTGAAGGAGAAGGAGGAGCGCTTCAAGTGGAGGCTCCTCCACAAGTTTCCCTTCTCCAAGAAGCGATTTGGCATATGGGGTTGTGTGGGCTGCGGCCGATGCATAGCTTTCTGTCCAGCTGAAATAGACATGGTGCGCTTCCTTGGAGGGGTGGTGGAGCGATGAGCGAAAACCCCTATCTCCCAAAGCCAGCAGTAGTGGAGTCCATTTACGTGGAGACAGAAGACGTTAGAACAATTGAGGTTAAGCTTAAAGGCTTCCAAGTTGACTTTAAGCCGGGGCAGTTTGCTCAGATACTGGTGCCAGGTGTTGGTGAAGCTCCCTTTTGCATTGCCTCGTCGACCAAGAGGAAGGATAGGCTGGCGTTCTCAATTCAGAAGAGAGGCAATGTAACCATTGCTCTTCACCAAGTGAAAATCGGCGATGTAGTAGGGATAAGAGCACCTTTAGGGAATGGTTTTCCCTTGGAGGATCTTCGGAGTAGAGAGGTGGTAATCATAGCCACTGGAATGGGTATTGCTGCTGCTAAGCCGCTCATCCTGTACATCCTCGAGAATAGAGGGGAGTTTGGAGATGTCACTGTGCTGTATGGTGCTAGGTATCCATGGAACTTGATTTACCGCGATGAATACGACAAGTGGAAGGAGAAGCTAAACCTCATAGTCACTCTTAGCCGTCCACCGCCGGAGTGGAAGGGGGCTCGAGGGAGAGTTACTGCGCACTTCTCGGAGATACCTAACATGAGAGAATCGAAGTTCATTGTTTGTGGCGCACCGAAGGTGATAGAGTCGATTGTAACGGAGCTGGTGGGAGGATATGGTGTGAAGCCTTGGAACATCTATGTCTCACTGGAGAGGCATATGAAGTGTGGCATTGGAAGGTGTGCCCGCTGCCTGATATGCGGTGGGAAGTATGTGTGCCTTGATGGACCGGTCTTCAACGCAGCTGAAATCCCCATGGAGACTTTGAGGAGGGATCGCTGGATTTGGTCCGTGTAGCAGTGTACTCGCTGTCATCGTGTGAAGGCTGTATCTCTGTCATAGCAACGACGCTTCACAGATTTCTGAATGAGTTGAGGAGCTTTGTCGACTTTGAGTACTTCAAAATAGTTCTCGAGCCGCCGCTGGAGGCGGAAGCACTGTATGTTGACATAGCATTTGTGGAGGGGGTTCCAGCTACAGAGGAGGATAAGAGAGCGCTACAGCTCATTAGGGAGCGCTCTGCAAAGCTCGTATCTCTTGGAACATGCGCCTCTACGGGAGGGCTGGGCTACTCATCTTCAAGGTACATTAGGGCGGGTGGAGCCAGCATTGAAGCCCTTGAGCCTCTCTCAACATACGTTAAAGTCGACTATGCGTTGACGGGATGTCCAGCAAACCCGGAGGAGTTTGCTCAGACACTTCTACTGCTTGCCAAGGGATTCAATCCAAGGCCATCAGACTACAGTGTGTGCTTTGACTGCCCCCTTAAAGGGAGAGCATGCTTCCTCAATAAGGGCGTTGTATGCCTTGGACCTGTAGCCATGGGTGGCTGCGGCGCGCCCTGTCCTCAGCTCAACATACCATGCCATGGCTGCAGAGGACCAGCATTGGAAGCCGACTTTGACAGCTTCTTCAAGATCCTTGAAGCTAAGGGCTTGAAGCACGAGCTGGCGGAGGATATGCTCCGCAAGTTCATGGGCAAGTTCGCCATCGAGGTGAAGGTCAAGTGAGCAGCGAGTATAAGGAAATCTATCTTCTGAGGTTTGTCGAGGGACATGCACGCCTTGCGGTCTCAGTGAAGGACAGGAAGGTGGTTGCAAAGTTTTCAAACTTGGAGGGTTCAAGATATCTGACCAGGGCTCTTAGAGACACTTCAATCTATGAAGTGCCTTTAATCACCTCGAGGATCTGTGGGGTATGCTATGGTTCTCATATTTCAGCCTCCGTGAAGGCAATTGAAAAAGCGCTGGGAGTTCGAGTGCCAGAAGACACAGAGACCGTGAGAAGCATAGTGCATTTAGGCAATGTGGTTCAAAGCCACATCATGCACCTGGTGTTCATGAGCATCCCTCCGTTAAAGGAGGTGGACTCCGCCTTCAAGATCAGAGAGTTCACTGAGCCTGGATTAGCTGTCTCAGACGCTGTAACTAGGCTGATCAAGCTGGTTGGCGGACGCGAGGTTCACGCGCCAAATCTCAAGCCGGGGGGTTTATCAAAGGCTCCTTCTAGAAGACGCCTCCTAGAGGAGCTGGAGAGAGTATCAAAGATCCTGCCGACAGCTGTTGAATTTGCTGAGAAGGTTTTGGACCTCGATCTTCCAGATGTTGACAGAGAGCGCCCTATGGCGTGTGCTCTTGATGTTGATCGCGCATTGGTGAGTTCAACTGGGGAGTTTACTGCGGAGGAGTTCTTCGCCAAGCTGAAGGGAGTTAAGAGGGATTACTCCACATCGCTTCACGTTGAGTTCAACGGTGGAGAACTCACAGTCGGCGCGTTGCCGAGAATTCTCATGCTCAAGGAGCTTAACGATAAAGCGCGAGAACTCGCCGAGAGAGTGGAGTGGAAGCCTAATCCCTTCCTCAACGTGAAAGCACAGGCAGTTGAAGTGGTTCACATCATTGAGGAGTTCACGAAGATGGCTGAGGTGCTAAGGGATGCTTCACTGGAGAATGTGGAGGTCCCCTTGGACGCTGAAGGTAGGGGGGTGGCATTGGTTAGGGCGCCGCGCGGCACCCTCGTCCACTTCTGCCATGTCGAGAAGGGCTTGATGAAGCGCTACAAGGTGGTAGTGCCTACCGGCATTAACTCAATGAGCATTGAGAGAGATGCCGTTCACGTGGCCATGCAG
>JAGHCH010000008.1 GCA_021160575.1 Thermoproteota archaeon
GAAGAACCATGCTACCACAAGGAAGGAGAAGGCTCTTTTGAAGCTCTTCACGGGTAGTGCTCGGAGAGCTGCCCCAATGAGTATGCCGTAGAGCCAGAGGGGAATCATGGCCCATTCTTGAACAGCAGCGTACACGGCTCCTGTAGCAGCTCCGAGCGCCACTAGGAGAAGGGGAGGAAGCTCTCTAGCTCTGGGAGGGGGTGGTGCTGAGATCCTGTACTCTCCTAGTGCTTGCCTTGCCAGTTCTGTGAGTGAATAGAGGTATCGTTTCTCCACCTTGGTCCGTGCTATGAGCCCGGCGCTAGCCAGAGTGTCTAGGTGTTTCTCTATGGTACTTCTAGCCTTTCCGGTTAGTCGTGCCAATTCATCGGCCGTTCTATCCCTCTCGGCAAGAAGATATAGCATCTTCAGCCTAGTTTCATCTGAGAGAGCCTCGAAAACCCTCTGCTTAGCCCTGAGTTCCTCATCGCTGGATGGCAAGGCTTGCCCTCTGGCTGATAATTATGCTGCGATGAGTTATAGAGGGTGTGCTTGAGGGCGAAGAGAAAAGTTATAATTCACAGTGTGAGCCTTCTTGTGAAGGCGGTGATCTCATGGTTTTGGCTTGCGTGCTAGTGTTCTGCGAGCCTGGCAAGTTCGAGGAAGTGCTGAGAAACGTGAAGGAGCTGCAATTTGTGAAGAGGGCATTTTCAGTTCTAGGGAGATGTGATGTTGTAGCTGAAATTGATGCTCCAACACTGGAGCAGGTGGGCTTGACTGTTTATGAAATAGCGAGGATTGACGGAGTTACCTCTACTGAGACCTTGGTTGAGACCATCATGTAGGTGGTGAGAGCATGGTTCAAGCGTGTATTCTGATCAAAGCCAAGACCAAGTCTGTTTTCGATGTTGTGAAGCAGCTGGAGCAGATGGAGGAGGTGGAGGATACTTTCCCCGTGTTCGGCAGATTTGACGTTGTTGCCTTCATAGAGGTGGAGAGTAGAGATCGAGTTGTAGAGTTAGCTAGGAAGATCAATAGCTTGGAGGGAGTGATTCGAACGGAGACTCTTCTTGAGGTTTAGAGCTTGACTGGCCCAGCTGAGGGGAAGCTTCTACTAGAGAATACCAAGGCGCTCTTGGTTTCAGGTAGGGAGGAGCTTCTGGAGGGATGTGAAGTTTACATTCATGTGAAGGGATACTCCCTTGCGAGGGTGACTCACCTAGATGTTGAGCATCCAGCTCTGAACAAGCTGCTGCCGCCTCGCGGAGGGGGCTTTAGAAGGGTGGAGGGAGTGGATGGAGGCTTACAAGTGGTTTTCAGAGCGGGGAGAGTTGTGATTCTCAACCCCTTGCTTAACAGGGTTCTGAAGCCGGGAGAGTGGCAGGTTACATGGGTTGGAGGCAAGTATGGGGGCATCTACATAGGCTTTAGGCGGGAGCAGGTCAGGCTTTTAGAGAAGCTGGCTGAGGAGGTTTTCGGGTTTACTGTTGGAGAGTAAGCACTGTCTCGGCGATTGACTTTCTAAGGATTTCTTTGAGCTTTTCTTCTTCAAATCTCCCTAGAATTTGCTCGGTGACCCCTCCGGGAGTTGCGACCTTAGAGATTACTTCTTTGGGGGAGTATTGCTGTAGAAGAGCGGCTGTGCCTTTGAGAGTTTGTTGGACAAGCTTGATAGAGAGAGCTTTAGGTAGACCTATGCAGACTCCAGCTTCGGCTATGGCTTCTACAAGATAAGCTATGCAAGCTGGACCGCATCCCACGATGAAGGTTGCTAGGTCTACTAGGTGCTCTGCTGCTCGTATGCATGAGCCTAACTCTGAGAAAAGCTGCTCGAAGAGATCTATACTGTGAGTGGAGCAGCTGGGACTCGAGCAGTAGAGAATCATGGATTCGCCTACCTCCGCGGCTATGTTTAGCATGCACTTGACCACATGTGCTCCTTTGAAGAGTTGTTGAAGTTCCTCAAGGCTGACTAGGGCAGCTGGAGAGACTACAAGCTTGCCTTGGAAAAGAGCTGCTCCTTCTTCGGCAACTTCAGCTATGGATTTGGGCTTCACAGCCACCACTATGACTTCGCTTTGGGATAGCAAGCTTTGAAGAGAGGAGTGCTTCACGATGCCAAGCGCCTCAGCTGCAGCTAAACGCTCGGGAGATACGTCGTAACCGTGTATTGTATGGCGACTTCTTCTGAGCCAGCCCTTGGCAATGGAAGTTCCAAGCCTTCCGCAGCCTATAATCCCTATGTTCACCATTTTTGGAGACCTCTAGGGAGGTTTGAAGGCTATAACGCCTTGAACCTTTCGAAGAAGCCTTGCTTCAAAACCAGCTTCACGCAGTCTTTGAACAACACCCTTAGCGAGGTCCTTACCTCTCCTCATGCCGGGAGCACCAGTATAGTGAAAGAGGACTCCTCCTGGGACCAGAACTCTGTATAGCTGCTTGTAGAAGCTTAGGCTATAGAGTTCACCAGCCAAGCTGAAGCGTGGGGGGTCGTGAATTATGTTGGAGTAGCTGTTAGAGGGAAGTTTTGCTACAACCTCTACTGCATCTCCCAGTAGAATAGTGATTCTAGGGTCTTCCAGCGGACAGCTCCAAGGATTATGGGAAGCCATCTCAAGAACCACGGGGTTTACTTCGATGGTGGTGACTTCACGCGCGCCGAGCTTTAGGGAAAGAATGGCAGTGTAGCCTAGCCCGGTACAGACATCGAGTACCTTGCTGCCCGGTTTCACCTTGGCTGCCTTGACTTTAAGCAGTGAATCTTGCCATGGAGAAACCTCCTTTATTCGGTGCATGTGTATTCCATCTACTTCAAGGGTTGGAGCGCCTCCTTGAGGTGCTCTCCTCAGCTTGTAGAAGTGACCTTCCACGCTGAAAGCAATTTTCCTTAGGGCTCTGGCTTCGAGAAGGTATAGCCCCTCTTCGTCGGAGGCTACTTCCTTCAGCCATTCTATGAGAATGGCTTGACCTCCGAGCACCGCAGCCTTCTCCCGGATGAGTACGGAGGTCTTAGTTCTTCCTAGGTCTAGTGAAACCTCCACGCGATTAAGCTTCTTTGCATGTGCTTCTAGGATGGCTTTAGCGGTGCCGCAGTCTAGAATTGGCAGGCGCCTGCACTTGAACTGGTATTTCTTCAGAAGCGCCACCTCAAGAGCATGGACTGGATAGCATTTTTCAGGGTTCTTGAGCAAGAGGAGCAGAAGAGATGAGATTTGCAGTCGACATCAAGGATGCTATTACTGAAGCTCATGACACACGTTGGATCTACGCAGTGCTTTAGCCCGAAGGTGTGTCCAAGCTCATGGGTTGCCTCTTTGAGACAGCGGTGGAGGAAGAGCTGTTCATTTGGCGGTAATCCATAGAACTCCGGGCGAAGCCTAGGTAGATAGATGATGCAGCACCTTCCAGCTACTTGGGCTTCTCCAAAGACGAAGTTTAGACCGTGAACGAAGGCGTCCAAATCAGCCACTCCTAGCACCCTAGCGTGGGGAGAGCTCTTGGAGAAGCGGGAGAGGGAGTAGAGGACTTCTGTTGAAAGCCACTGTCTCCTATTGGGGATATAGGCTACTGGGGGAGGGGTTAACTGCTCTTCAACTACTTGAAAAGAGCATCGTGGAAAAGACGCAGGTAATCTTTCTGCCAGGAAGTTTAAGATCTTCCGCTCTGCTGGACCTATGCCTAGAATGCCTATGGGCAGCTCCATGAAGGCTCACAATAAACCTTTTAGAGGCTCTGAAAGCAATAAAAGTCTTCAGTTTATTTGACGGTGAGACCATGGAGGATTTCGTCGGCAAAGCCAAGGAGAAGTTGAAGGAACTCGGCATGTCGGAGGCTGAAGCGGAGATCTATGCTTTTCTAGTGACCTCCGGTGGGGAAATGCATGTTGAAGAGCTCTCTGAGAAGGTGAAGTTGACAAGTGGGGCGGTAGACGAAGCTCTTGCCAGCCTCCTCCGCAGAGGAGCCGTCCTCCTAGATAGGAATATTGTCAGAGCTTTACCTCCCAGCAATGTGGTAGCGAAGCTTTCTGAGGAGAAGAGGAAGGAGCTGGAGGAGGAGATGGAGAAGATAGCCGAGGCTTCAAGTTTTCTAAAGAAGGAGCTAGAGCTAGTATACTGGGAGTCGCAGCTGGGGTTGAAGGTTGAAGAGATCTTAGAGCCCGTAGCGAATCTTAGGGAGATGGAGCTCTACACTGTGAAGCTGATTTCAAGGGCGCAGAGGAGCTTAGAGGTGTTTACAGAGAGGTTTTCATGGTACCCGAGAGTGAGGGAAGAGCTTGTCGCGGCGATTGATAGAGGCGTCAAGGCACGAGTGCTATTGCTGAGTGATTCGCCGGATGTGTACGATACTGTGAGAGAACTCAAGGAGATGGCCGTGGAGGTTAGGCACTATAAAGGGGAGTGGCATCCAATCCGCTGGACGCTGGCTGATGGAGAGGAGCTAGTTTTCGTGATCTGGGCCACTCGGAAAGACATACCTAAGCCTAGGTACTTTAGACCACACTACACGAGGAACCCAGGGCTTGTCAAGGTGTTCAGCGAAGCCTTCGACAAGATGTGGCGTGAAAGCGAGGAAATTCAAAGCCAGTAGACGTCTCACACTTTTAAGGCGTGCTCCACGTCGTCAACAAAGGATAGAGCGGCAACCGCCCCCACACAGCCCCTTTTACCTTCGCCAAGCAGCACCTTCACCCCAGCTTCCTTGCACACGCTTTCTAGTTTCTCCAAGGGGATTTCCATCTTCTTAGCTGCGAAGCCAAGTTGGCGAAGCACTTGTGGTATGTAGAGCCCTTGTAGCCATGCGACTCCGGTAAAGGAGCTTAAGCTCTGCTCAGTGATCTCTCTGGCAAATGCTTCGAGGAAAGAGGAGACTTTTGAAGGGTGTAGAGCTACTTCCACTAGGCTGGCGTAATTTCCAGCCGTCCTCCACTTGCTTAGAGGGTCTAAGGCTACTACTTTATGTGAAAGGAGGATAGCGTCTTCACCTAGCTTTTCACAGAGCCTTCTAGCCACATCGAGAGTGAGAGCCCATGTTGCCCCCTCCTCCGAGCTGTCAGTGTCATCCACTCCCACAGCAATCCTCACATAGCTCTTTAGAAGAAGCTCTCCAACAGCGAAATCTCCCTCCTTCTTAACGGAAATCTCTACTACTCCCTTGGCACGGGGCATGGTTTCCATCAAGGAGTGAGCTGCCCCACCGTAAGCTTTCATTATTACCTTCACGAACCCCTCTAGGAGTTCAATGGACTCAACTCCTAAGGCGGGCTTTGGAGGAGGGCCTACATCCACCGAGTACTTGCCTATCTTCATCCTCAGCCTGAGAAACGATCCCTCAATTCTTGAAGAGAGGAGCAGCCTTGAAGATCTCTGATATTCAAGTTGGCAGAAGCACATCGCACCAAAGCTTAGACACTCATGGCATAGCTCAACCAGCATGTGAGCACTATCCGCTAGGGCGAAGATTCTCTTGCAAGGGGATATGGGGAGAACCTCCTTGAAGACATAGGCGTAGGTGGCTGGTTTCCTAGCTGAAGAAGGTCTAAGAACCTTAAAGTGCCCCTCCCGCACAAGCCTTGAAACCCAGTCAGCTACGGTGGTTCTGGGCATTCCGAGGAAGGAGGAGAGCTGAGGAATGGTGAAGAAGCCTTGCTCCTCGGTCAACTGCTTAGCCTTCTCCAGTATGCTTAGTCTCCTCTCCAAGATTTTGGAGGGCATTGCTGCTCATTCTACCTTAATGCTCATGGCATGTATAACGGTTTGGCTTTCGGCAGCTTCTTAAGAGCCATCAACATAGGAAAGTGCTGGAGAGGAGTGCCATTGAAGTGCGCAGACATAGTGGTGAAAACTCTGAAGGGTATGGAGGAGGTAGCAGCTTCCCGCATCCTAGAGCTTGATGCAGAGCTGCAAGTGGAAGCTAAGCCTCAGGGATACTTGGGGATAGTGCTGGTTTACGGAGTTAGTGACAAGAGAAGGCTGGCTGAGAGGATCAAGAGGGAAGTTCTTGAAGCTGAGAAGGTTTTGGTGGTGATGGAGTGCACTCGAGCTGATCTTGAGAAAATAGCAGAGGCAGCTGCCAAGGCTTCTAAGAACTTTATATTGTCTGAAGACACCTTCGCCGTGAGAACTACGAGGAGAGGTAAGCATCCATTTACAAGCATAGATGTAAATGTTAGGGCAGGAGAGGCTGTGCAGAAGGTTACGGGGGCGGACGTCAATTTAGACTACCCGGATAAGATCGTGTGGGTGGAAATCTTCGGAGATGTTGCCTACATCTGCCTTGGAGAGGGAGTAGAGGAGTACCGCAAGAAGTCGCCGGAGAAGGTTGACGCCTTGAGGATCCTAAAGAAAATGAGCTTGGTGCAGATGCCCTACTTGGGTCCACTGGATGCAGCCAAAGAGTTTGGTATCCGAATCGGCAGATGTGCTCAAGCCTTTGAAGTAGGCGAACTGGTGGTAGCTCCGATAGGGGTTGTAGATGCGAGGCAGCTGAACTCCTTTCTCTCGGGGGTATTCGAGGGTATAGAGTCTCGCTATGAGATTCAGAGGAGGAGCTATGCTAGGAGGCCTTGGAGGGTGCCAGTCTATGTGCAGAACCTCTATGAACTCGTGAGAGAGCGAAGAAAAGAGCCCATAGTGGTCTTCGAGCCGGAGGGAAGAGAGGTCTTTAGGCTCTCTGAAGAGCTGAGAGATCTCTTCAGAAAGCATGGTAGAGTTAACATGCTGATAGGAGCTCGAGAGGGGATACCTTCAGGGATTTTTAGGGTTGCCGACTTAGTTGTGGATCTATGCCCAGGGGTCACCATCTCAACGGACTTTGCAGCATCTGCAGCTATTATAGCAGTGCTGACGAGCCTTGGAGGGGAGGTTTAATAGCGCGGTCTTGCTAACTCTATCATGGTGGAAATTGACGAGTAACATAGAGGAGTTCTTCGAGAAGCTGGCTGAAAGGTATAGGATCTCTCCTAGGGGATGGCGCATTATTCTAGGTAGAGATTTTAGAGGGTATCAAGACATAGTTATTGTTCATGAAAAGGAGAGAACTGGTTGGAAAATTAAACGGGAGTACGTCAACCCCCTTGAGGATATAGGAGTGGTTAGGGAAATCCCCTCCATTGAAAGGGTAAACATTCCTAGAGAGTTGAGGCTCGACGCTGGCGTGAGGGTTGTAAACGAAGACCAGCTTAAGGTCTTGTTCACAGCTGAGAAAGCTGCAGATATCGTGAAGCTTCTGAAGAGAATTCCCCCGACAGTTCCCAAAGGCATTAAGCCAGGATCCTACTTGGTGGGAGGACCCATCATCTACACGGGGAGGAGAGTTGACGAGCTGATACCTGGAGCTCGGGAGGTTGATGAGGAGCTGCGAGAGGAGCTGGAAGAGCTCCTCCGGAGGAGGAGGCCCGAGAGGTTTTTGAGATACTTGTAGTTTGCTTTCGCTGCTTTCGATGAGCGGCGAATTCGATATCCATCTAAACAACAGCTAAAGCTGCTGACTGCGCTCCATTCAGCTGGGTAAGGCGCAGTGAAACGCGGAGCTCTCAGGAAGTGGAGGCGGCTGGCGAAAATTACTGCTTTAGCTGGACTGGCTGTCTTCGGGCTGAAAGCCCCTGTACTCTGGGTGCCCTTGGCGATGTATGGAGTAGGCCTCGTCTACAGCTGGTTTTCGGAGAGAAGCGGTGTGAATCGCGGGAAACGTGACGCTTCGAGGGATCTTAGAAAGCTAAGAAACCTCTTTGTCAAGAGATTCGCTAGCGGCTCTCCAAGTTGGGGAGTTCTACGAGCTGTTACAGTTGAGTTCTACGAGCCGGGAGTGGAGTCCCCTTGCATTGTTGTCAGAGATTGCAGGGGAGGGTTACTTGGGCTAGGCTGCCTGACAGTGAGAACCCGTGGCTCTAGGGATTTCATGGAAGGTGTTTGTGACGCAGCATCAAGGCTTGGAGTGAAATTCACCTCTACTGTTGACTATAGCGTTGAGGAGCCCATGACATACCTCATAGTGCGGGTGCATCAGCCGCTTGAGGGAGTTGAAGCGGAGCGCGCCATGGTTCATGCGGTTTCAGAGGGGCTGCTCACCTTGATAGCCGCCATCTACTCGCAGTGCCCAGAAGCCGATGTTGAGGTGCTGAGGGGACGGCAGCTTGAGAAGCTTGTGGAGGGCTTGATCTATGGCAGGCTTAGAGCGGAGGAGTAGAAGCCGCCTAGCCTTTAAGGTCTGCGATGAAATCTCTTGGATAGCCGAGGCAGCTGTGAAAGGGGTTGTCGGCATCTTCGGAGGAGAGCGGCGCGAGTTTACACTTGCTTTGGTGGAGGAGCTTTGCAAGGAGAATAGGGACTGCGTGGTGGTTTGCTGTGATCAGCGATTCCTCCAGCTGGGAGTGCGCTATAGTAGGTTTAGAGTCGCGAGGCTCGGTGTTAATGCGTCGCTCAACCCCTTTAAGCCAGTTGGAGAAGTCGACCCCGAAGACTATGCGGTCATGCTGGTGGAGCTGCTAATGGAACTTCTAGACCTAGATCAACTGCAGGCGAGGTACTTGCTAAGGGCTCTCAGGAAGCTTTACGAAGGTGAGCGGCTGGACCCTTCGGTGGAGGAGGTTGACGACGCCCTACTCGCGGTTGAAGCGGAGATCACTGCTAGAGAGCTCTTCAAGCTTGAGGCTGTGAGGGGGTTGTTGGAGGAGCTCTCCACTGGAGGCTTGGCTGCAGTATTCTCCAGCTGCTCCCCCATCTCTGAGGAAGAACTCCTAAGCAAGCCGTCGATACTGGATCTCTCTCAGATTCCTGGAGCTAGGTTTAAGGCGCTGGCTGCAGCGCTGACTCTGCTCAAAAAGCTTCTTCTTAGGAGATCACTATCCTTTATCATGGATGAGGCAGCTTTCGTCTTCTCGCCCGGTGGAAGGCGGACGAGGAAACACTGCCTCCTTGAACTGCTTGATGGACAGGCAGTGAGGGGAGGAGCAGTTCTACTTGGTTTAGAGCCCAGTGAGTTCTCCGTTGACGTCTATGCTCGCTGTGCAGTCAAGGTGTTCACCAAGCCTCTCAGCATAGGGAGTGGGAGGAACTTCAATGAACTTACTCCACCATCGCTGCCTCTGCACTCGGGAGAAGCGCTGGTGGTCTCGGAGGGTCAGCAAATTTCCTTAGTTAGGTTTAAGGTTAGGGAGAGCCTCCTCACCGAGGAGGAGCTTGCAGAGGAGCTTAGGATACCTAGAGAGTGGCTTCCTCGGAGAACGGGAAGGAGGAGCCTCCTCCAGCGGATTTTAGGAGACCGCTTCCTAGCAGAAGAGGCCTACAAGCTACTATGCTTCCTCAGAGGGAATAGAGCGCCCTACAACGGCTTAAAGGGGTTCTCCAATCTCCCCGACCAACTCTTCGAAGGCATCCTCAGAGCGCTTCTCAGACACAAGCTGATTGCAAGCTACTTCGATGACAAGGGGATCCGCTGGTTTGTGGTCACCGACCTCGGAGAGCAGGCAGCCGACGAGTACTCCGAGAAGAGGGGAGGCGATGGCTGATGAGCCATGTGAGGTGGATCTCGGAGCACGCGGTGAGATGGTACATTGGTAGGGTTGGAGGAGCTTTCCGCGTCGCGGTGGTTGAGCTTGTTGAGAAGGAGGATGGCACAAGGCTGGTGGTGAGGAAGGTGCAAGAGATCAGGAAGCGTGGGAGCACGAGGGAGGTTTACAGAGAGGTCTACTCGCTGGGCTACTTCAAGGAGATCTTGGAGGCCGAGAGGGCGCTCTTGAGCTTGGCGTCCTCCAGTGGTGTCGAGGAGAAACTTCTGCAAGCGCTCAGCCACTTGAGCTCCGCGCTTCACGCGCTGAAAAGTGAGGAGAGGAGGGGAGGTGAGGATCTGTGAACTTGAAGCTTGAGGATCTTCCAGGTGTTGGTGAGGCTACAGCTCAGAAGTTAAGGAAGGCAGGAATACTTTCCGTGGAGGATCTTGCAGCTCTCTCAGCAAGGGAGATTGCTCAGAGAGTTGAGGGGTTATCCGAGGATAGGGCTTTCAGCCTTGCGAAAGAGGCACGCAGGCGGCTAGGAATAGGCATCTACACAGCAAAGCAGTACTTGGAGAAGCGTAGAAGTCAGCCGAAGCTCTCCACGGGCATTAGAAGCTTGGATGAACTGCTTAGAGGTGGACTTGAGCCGGGAATCACTGAGCTTATTGGAGGCTATGGCACTGGCAAGACGCAGCTATGCCTTCAGCTCTGCGTTACAGTGCAGCTTCCACCAGAGAAAGGAGGGCTCTCAGGCAAGGCCTTCTTCATAGACACTGAGCACACCTTCTCCCCAGATAGGATACCAGCTATAGCTCAGCGCTTTGAACTCGACGGTGACAGTGCCCTCGAAAACGTGCTGGCAACTTATGCTGTAAACACAGATCACCAAATGGAGCTGGTGCATGAAGCCGCGCAGTATGTGAAGAGGGAGAATGTGAAGCTAATCATCATCGACAGCTTAACAGCGCACTTCCGCAGCGAGTTCCCGGGAAGGGAGAACCTTGTAGCTAGGCAGCAGAAGCTGAACGCCTTGATCCACCAGCTCATTAGGCTCAGCATGATCTACGGCGTCGTCGTGGTGGTTACAAACCAGATTTTGGATATCCCGGAGTGCTTTCCGGGGATGAAGCCGTCTAAGCCCGCTGGAGGAAACATCGTGGCCCATGGATGTACCTTCAGGCTCTGGCTGGAGAGATCCAAGGACCTCACCAAGATCACCATCCTAGACTCTCCAAAGCATCCCAGAGCCTCAACATTGGTGAAGCTGACGGAGGAGGGCGTCGTTGATGCAGATGCCTCCTAGGGGCAGTGCGTGGCTGCGTAGATGCATGATAAGGGTTGGAGATGTGCGCGAGGTTATCGAGGGAGAGCTGTGGATCGTCGAGGGAAGGAGAGAGCTGGGAGATCAGGATAGGCGCTACTTCGTTTTTCGGAGGATTGTGGGGGGAAGGGAAGTCTTCACATGCTCTTGCCAGGATCCGACGAAGAGGTTCTCCTCAAGGAGAAGCAGGTTGACGTGTAGCCATATAGGGGCAGTTTTGATCTATAGGAGGATGAAGGAAAATGCTGGTCTTCGGAATACCAGTGCTTGACCAGGTGGTTAGCAGCGCTAGGGTCGTGGTCATCTATGGAGAGGCTGGAGCAGGCAAAACCACCTTGGCTTTTCAAGCTCTCCTCACCACCCTCGCAGAGGGCGGAGCAGGGCTACTAGCGTTGAGCGAATCAGCCGTAGCGGATAGGCTTGCTGACATGGCTGGAGAGCAGTGGGAAAGTGTTGCTGAGAGGATCTACATCTGCGAATTAAAGAGGCTCTCAGACTTGGAGGAGCTCGTTGAAGTAGCTGGAGAACTTGGTGACTTGAGGATGGTTGTAGTGGATGGCGTGGATAGGATCTATAGGGGAGCTATAGGCGACTTTGAAAAGAACGTGGTTGTAAGTAGAGTGCTTAATGAGCAACTCTCTCGTTTAAGGGCCCTAGCTTACGGCAGGGGGATAGATCTAGTTGAGACCGTCGGCATGACGGTGGGGAGAACGCCAGTAGCTGGAGAGGTTGTCTTGAGGTATGCCGACCTAGCATTGGAGATCGCCGATCTGGGGGGAGATCTAAGGCTGTTGAAAATTACGAGGCCATGCTGCTTGCTCGAAGCTAAGCTGAAGTTGGAGAGCCGCGGCTTCACCGCTCTCTAGCAGTTATTCTTTCAACTATTTCTTTGAGAAGCTCTTCCGACGACCTGCCGGGAGCTTCTATATCCTGGCACGGCTTCTTGAAAATTTTAGTAACAGCGTTTACTTGTTTCCCGTCGAACGTGCCAAAGCTTTCGACGAGTTTTCTCAAGAGGGAGCACTCATAATCCAAGTTCACTAGACCAGTGTAGTCAAAGAGAAACTCCACGGTTTCTGGAGGGATGGAGATCACGTCGTCTAGAGATGGGTTGAAGTCTCTAGGACTTGCCGCTAAGCCCCCAGCTTTGAGGATCTGTGAAAGCCGCCAAGCCTGCTCCCCTATGACGGGATGGTCGAGAATGCAGGAGGATAGTATGAGCAAGCCTAACCTCTCATGCTCACCTACATAGGAGGCATAGCCATAACGGGTCATGAGATCCTTTAGCCTTAAATCCAGTTTTTCGGCATGAATGGAGAGGTTCACTGCCTTTGATGCTATATGCTCTGCTATTTCTGAGATTATAATAGGAGGCTTGATGGATACCCATCCACCCTCAAAACCCCCTAAAAGTGTTATGAAAACCAGCTTTTTGGAGAATCTCTGCGAGATATTGACATATAGGGAGCTGCGTAAAACCGAGAGATCCCTCCAAAGGACATCCGAAGCAAGAGAGGAACCCTTCTCGGTTAGAGCCATTACTAGCATGGGGTTGTCTTCAGCAGTGCATAGAACCCTTCTCTCTATGAGCCCGTATCGCTCCAGCAATAGGTAGAGATCTTCACCCACACGCTCCTTAAACTGCTCCACCGATGGAGTGTAGGCAGCTCCCCCAGCAGCGTAAATCCTCTTGACGAGCTGGTAGACGGGCTCTGGGTCGAGCCCCATCTTGCTGAAGATGAGGTTGAACTCGCCTATTGACATCTGAGTACGCGCTCCAATCAGTGAAGAAGCAGCGCCTTGGATAAGCCTTTACCTTCGGAGGAAATATTAACCACCGTTGACTATATTATACTGGGGCACCCGCAGGAGGCAGTGATCTCTGCGGTTCTCAGTGCTTCCGGGCATCTGCCCGGAGATGCGGTGGCGGCTAAGGTCATCCTTATGATCTGCGACGCCCCGGGGCGCATAGGAAGCTCCGGAGGACGTTGGCGCTCAAGGTCACCTTCGGGATCAGTTGGAGTTCGGTAGTCAGCTGCCACCGCGCTGAGGCTCCTGCGGGTGCCCCCTTTCTTTTTAAAGCTTTAACTTGTGTAGTTCATTGAGTTTCTTTGGAGGGGTTGAAGATAGTTCTGCGAATTGTAGTTGATGAGCGGGAGAAGGGCTCAGAGGTGCCCTCTTTCCTAAGGAGGATGGGAGTTTACTTGGTATTTGCTCAGCTGGGCGTCGGGGATTACGTGATCTCGGAGAAGTGTGCTGTGGAGCGTAAGGAGGTAAGGGACTTCATGTCGTCCATCTTCAGTGGAAGGCTCTTCGACCAGGCGGGTAGGCTTGTGGAGCTCTATTCTAGGAGTGCTATCGTTGTGGAGGGGGACTTTAAGGGTCTTGAGAGCTATCTTGAAAAGCCTAAGGTGTTTTGGGGCGCAGTATCGTCGCTGATCGCCGATTATGGGGTCTCAGTGGTCTTCACGGGAGATGAGGAGGAGACGGCGATGCTTCTCTACGGCTTAGCGAAGAGGGAGCAGGAGGAGAAGGCTTTGAGGAGGGTGGTGGTGAAGAAGAGGCTTCCAAAGAAGAGCTTGAGGGAGCAGCAGCTTTACGTGCTTCAGAGCTTGCCGGGGATAGGGGCGACTTTAGCTGAGAGGCTGTTGGAGAAATTTGGCTCTCTAAGGGGTGTTTTCACGGCTTCTCCTGCCGAGCTTCGGCTTGTGAAGGGAATGACGTGGGAAAAAGCTGAGGAGCTGCACAAGCTCTTTAATGAAAAAGCTGGAGGAGACGAGGAACCCCTCATGTAGGCGTAGAGCATACTTGAGAAAGGGAATTCTTAAGGATGAACTGCCAGATGATGTTCTGTGATGCGGCATTCACGTAGTTTGCAGACTATGGTGTGAGGTCTATAGGATCCCCTAACTCCTCAGCCTTTGCCGCATGCTATAAAGACTAAGGGATGACTCATAGTGGTAGTGCATCTAGCCTTGACTTGGGACTACGATAAGCTTCGCCTGCGATGCTTGGCCTCCACCTCTAATCTTTTCTTTCCCATAAGTTAGCTTAGTACTGCGTTGTTGCTTTTGAAGGCTATTGCTAATTTATTCTTTGGTAGACAAACATTTTATTTCCGCTGGGGAAGTCTTAGATTGTATAGGAGCTGTCTTGGTGTACTTGGAGGTGTTGGAGACATGAGCTTTTGGGAAGACTTCTGGGAGAGCAGGCGTAGAAGATGGTCGATTTTTAGGGAGTTTGAGCGCCTTGACCGGATGTTCGAGGACATGATTAGGGAGATTTTCAGCGAGTTTCCCTTTCCTGAAAAGCTTGTTAGCGAGCGGGAGCTGCCAGATGGCACTAGGATTAGAAGCGTGGGGCCCATAATCTACGGCTACTCAGTGACCATAGGTCCTGATGGTAAGCCTATCATCAGGGAATTCGGCAACATCAGACCTAAAGAAGGGTTGTTGAGAGCTGAGGAGTATAGGGAGCCATTAGTGGATGTCATTGAGGGCGACAAGGTGGTGCAAGTAGTTGCTGAGTTGCCTGGCGTTGACAAGAGCGACATCAACCTTCAGGCGACGGAGGATAAGCTGATCATTTCGGTGGACAAGGATAAGCGGAAGTACTACAAGGAGGTGGATCTGCCAGCAAAGGTGGATCCAAAGAGCGCCAAGGCCAACTACAAGAACGGAGTCCTCGAGGTCACCTTGAACAAGCTTGAAGCAGAAAAGAAGGGTGTGAAAATCAACGTAGAGTAGCTGCTTTACGCCCCTCTCATCTTATTACTTTTTCTAACAAGGGCGAGATGTTCAGCTAGCCGTGCTTTTAACCCTTCAAAGTGAAGATCAGAGACCATTATACGCGGCGGCGATAGCTCCTCTAAGGCTTGGACCACTTCATCCACTCGGTGAGGGGGCACGATGGCGTGGATGGCTTCTCCGATCATATTTTGAAAAGCCGCTAGAGCGCCCCTCCTCTCAGCTAAAGCGATGGCTATGCGGACTTTGCGTGAGGCTAAGCCTGAGTTCTCCGAGAAGAACTTAGCAGCTTTTAGGAAGGTATCTAGTGTAGGTTTTGCTAGCACCATTTGAAGCGCTCTTCTTCCGAGGCTGTTTATCTGTTGTAGTTGGCTTTTTGAGAGAAGGACTTTCTTCTTCTCGATGGGCTGGAAGGCTGCGGCGACGATCTTGAAGGCGCCATCGGCGGGTATTTGGAGAGTGTAGCCTTCTCGAGGAGCTCCAGGTTTTTTAACTATTACTACGCCTCCAGTGACTAGCCCAGATACTGTGCCTAGCCCGGTGCAGCATTCAACTTCCACTACATGGGCGATTTCAGCTAGTTTCCAGAGACTCAGGTTCAGCCCCAGAGCCTTTGAGGTTGCAAGGGCTGTTGCGAGGGCGCTTGCAGCGCTTGTTCCGAAGCCGCAGCCTATTGGAGGCTCTATTTTCTGCCTTATCACCACTCGGTAGGCTTCATCAACTAAGCTGAGGACCTTGAGGGCGGCTCTTCTAGCTATGTAGAAGTCCACTCGATGCCCGTTGATGAAGGTCTCCACAACGCTAGTTTCACCGCTGATAGGTTCTATGCTGACCTCAGCGGTGACGCCTTTAGTGATGCAAAAGCCTCCTCCTCTGCTGCCTATGGCTCGGGGATCTTTCGAGAGATTGCGGGGGACTTCGAAGAAGCTGGAGATACCGCATGGAGAGCATGCCCATGCCTTCAACTCGCATACCTCCATCCAGCTTGCTTTAGAGCCCAGATGAGGGGAGGAGCCAAGGCCACGAGGAAGGGGATCTCGGTGGAGTATGTCCAGGTGAACCAAATGACGGCGGCTGTTAGAGGCAGGTTTTGTGCGCCAGTGGGCAAGAGGAAGAATTGGCTGAAAAGCCATACACCAAAGCCCACGATTAGGCTGCCCACCAATAGCCCAGCTGAAGCAGCGAAGATGTAGGAGCGCCACCTCTCGGCAACGATGGACACTATGAATGATAGCGCTAAGGCAACGATGCAAGCACCGCCGAGTATGAGAGCTGTCTCGAAGTCGAGGAGAGCTGCTTGGAGTAAGATGATGACGGCTGCTATTGGGAGGAGCTGAACCCCTATGGAGGCAGGGACAGCGCGCCTAGCTTCGAGTCGAGAGAGGTAGCCGATGAGGTAGAAGCAGATGAAGTTGGCGGGTACTCCCACAGTTAGGCTTAGAAAGGCGTTGCCGTGGATCAACATATCTGAGATGAAAATGCCTATGGCAGCTCCTACAGCGCCCACTAAGGGACCAAAGGCCACCGCGAAGGCTGCTGGGATCACTACAGGCGGCCAGAACCTTACCACGCCGACTATTGGGGCGAAGATGCCGAGATAGGTGAAGTAGCCTACAACAGCGTATAGGGCGGCGTTAAGCGATGAAAGGGTGATGAAAGCTGCGCGCACTCCCGCTTCTCTCCTCGACCAGCCAATGGCTGTATTCCTTAAAAGGCTTACCTACAGATACATAGAAGTTGATAGTACTATACAATAAGATACGTATAACTATAGATGTCTATGTATAGAGAACTGCCGAAGAAGAATTACAGCGTCCCCATTATCTCCGGATAGAGAGAGGAGAACCCGTAGTTCAGCGGCAGGTCGCCCAGTTCGCAACTGAGGAGCTGGAGAGATCAAATCTCTCGGCCCACCACTTCTCAGTCAGTTTTTGCCATAAGAGACCACGTCTACTGGCAGGCTTTGATGCAGCCTCTGTAGACGCTGAGATCAACTTTCACCTTGTATGCTCTGTTAAAGCGCCTTCCCATGCCGCGAGTGAGATTCATGGAGGCGCCAACAGGACAAAGCATTGTGTACCATCCTCTACCATATTTAGTGAAGATTTCTTAGATGGTGAAAGACAGCGATTCTTCAATAAATAAAGAAACTCTCTAAGAACGTCGCCCTGACGCGGCGAAAAACTCTTAACCAAATGCTCTTTAAAGTAAGAGCTGGGCTGGCCCTCAAGGCCGCGGGCACTTCTAGGGAGCTATCCCTAGAAGCCGTAGCGGTCGTCTAGCCTGGTCTAGGACGTCGCCCTGACGCGGCGAAGGTCCCCGGTTCAAATCCGGGCCGGCCCACCAATCACAATGTTCATTAAAGCTTTAATGAACGATTTCCTCATTGAGAGAGATTGATACTCGGAATGTGACCCATGAGAATAATAGTTGTCAGATGGTAAATACAGAGGCGAAAGATCTTAGATTGTAGCATAAAATAGCTCTGCATATCCTAAGCTTAACGCCAGCGAGCTTGCTAAGGTTCTTGAAGAAATAAGAATAATGCCAATGCCAGCACCATTGTACGAGGCGGTTAAGCCAATTACGCTTGAAGAGTTTTGGGAGCTTGCTCACAAAGAGCATCTGTCTAAGATTGTCCCGGAGATTTTCCTTCCAGCTAAGCTTCCGCAAGGATTCACTCATATCAGGATATAGTATAAGCCCCCTGTTATACTCATCTCTTTCAGCGACCGACCAGTGCAGACTTATGAGGAGGCTAATCTAACGATTGAGATCTCCATGTTGAAGGTGGATGCGGTTCCATCTTTAGAGGAGCTGAAGGCCCTCTATGAAAATGACTCCAAGACTTATGTCATGTCGATTGATGGATGGCTGTAATCTATGAAGATGCGCCTTGCATTGATCCATTATATGTTGAAACTTTCAAAACAATTCTTTGCCACACTTCATGCATCTGGATTAAGGGTGAGAGCCGTTATTACTACTATGGAGTCACCGTGTGCCCATCGCTATCGGTGGACGACTTAGTTAGAATTATTAAAAGCCTAAAACCTTTCAAGACGACCTAAAAATTACTTGCCTTCAGAGACGACGTCAAACGTCTTGAGGCGCCTTTTAGCGCGTGTTTTCAGGAGTGTGTCTTTGTAAAGCTATTTATGAGTGGAAGGTGCTAGGCTGTTTCGATGATGGCTTTATGTGGAGGTGAAATGGGTGGGTGTTTCTCCGAAGAGGAGGTACTACTTTTTGAAGAGCAGTTTGAGGAACTTGCTGATTGCTGAAAAGTGGCTGGTGAAGGCTGGTAGAACTAAAGTTGCTAGGAAGATTGAGGGGATTGTCAACGAGATTTGGCTTGAGATGAATGCTTTGGAGAAGGAGCTTGGGATGAAGGAGACTAAGCTGGTGGGTATTAAGAGGAAGCTTCTGGAGACATGGCATGCAGCTGGGGAGATTTCGAAGAAGGAGAAGGAGAAGCTGGAGAGGGTTATGCTGTAGATGCTACTGCTAGCTCTGGCTTGGTGGGCGGCTCGATAGTCTTTGGAACCATGATCACCAGTGCTCTCAGCACTTCGGGAAACTCATCTACTACTTTTCTAGCGGTGGCTGTGGCTATTCTGTAGGCGTCCTCGACGGTGGTGTCTCCGGGGACTTCCATCCAGAGCTCTGCTTCTATGAAGCTTCCAAGGGGCTTGACGATCACCTTCCTCGCCTTGTAGCCAGTTTCTCTTTGGGCGAAGAGGGCTATCTTTCTCTTGAGTTCTCTTGGGTAGCGTAGTCCCAGCATGATGGAGGCTATGTTCTTTGAGAGGTTGAGGGCTTCGTAGAGGACGTAGACTGACATGGTGATTACCATGAGGCTTTCGAGGGTGGGCAACATGGCGAGGCTTGAGGCTATGATGGAGGCACCGGCGGCGAACTCTAGGATTGCGTCTAGCTGAAGTCTTTTCGTCGCGATTTCGGTGACCACTACTTTGGCTCGGCACTTCTTCCTCTTCACGCTGTCCAGCCACTTGGCTAGGAAGTAGGAGAGGAAGCCTCCGCCCAGTAGGTAGGCTGATAGTGGAGCTGGGCTTGGAGTGGCGGGTGGAGGAATGGCCTTGATAATAAACTGGATTGCTAGAAGGCAGGTAGTTACAGCCAAGAAGAGAGCAACGATGTTTTCTATTCTCAGCACTTCGTAGCGGGCGCCGTAAAGAGTCTTAGATGTGGCGAAGCGAAGAGCCATGAGAGAACCTAGAAAAATCAATGCCTCAAGGAGCCAGAGTAGGCTCTCCATTAGGATTAGCCCGGAGGCGTAGACGAAGAGGTAGAGGGCTAGGCCTAGGGAGGCGTAGGCGGCACTTACACTAACCACTACTTTAAGGTCTTTCAGTGCCCTTCGCACCCTGAGTATCTTCCTTAGGGCGATGCGCTTCATGGAGACACCTCCCTAGGCCTTTTTGTAAGGAAGTCAGATGCAAGAACTCTCTTGGAGAAGAGAGTGAGAAGTGGCGTTTAGCGCGCACTAAAACGCCAGTTTTTTCTTGGAAGGGTTGAATATAACCCTTTTGGGCTGAGCTGTCAATGAGACTTGAGGGCGTAGTGGAGCTGGGAGATCTTCAAGTGAAGCTTGTATGGTTTGATAGCATGGGAGCTAAGTCCTCCTGCATCTTGGTGAAGACTCCGGGTGTGAACATTCTTGTGGATCCGGGAGCTGCGGAGATGCAGCCGGGGTATCCTCTTCCACCAGAGGAGAAGGAGCGTCTTCTCCTGGAGGCACGTGAAGCTATTCTAAGGGCTGCTGGAGAAGCGGACATGGTGATCATTTCCCACTACCACTACGATCACCACACGCTTCCACGAGGCTTTGAGGAGCTTTACAGGGGCAAGGAGCTTTGGATAAAGGATCCTAATAGGTGGATTAACCAGTCGCAGTGGGGTAGGGCGAGGCTCTTCTTGGAGCAGCTCGCAGAGGTCTATGGAGTAGAGGGGGAGCGCTATACCGAACCTCAGCAGAGGGAGTTTGAAGACCCCCTCGAGAAGCTTCCACTGGCTGTGCAGAAGGATTTTGGTGATTACCAGAGGCGTAGAGAGGAGTTGTTGGAGGCGGGTAGGAGGTGGTTTAGAAAGGTTGCGGAGATGTGGGCTTCCAAGAAGTGGTGTAGGGAGTTTGAATCGGATGATGTGAAGGTGAGGTTTGCCGATGGGAAGAGTTTAAGGTTTGGGAGAACTCACATCAGATTCACTGAGCCTCTCTTCCACGGCATAGAGTATGAGAGGACTGGCTGGGTGTTTGCCACTGTTATTGAGAGGGGAGGGGTTAAGGTTCTGCATAGCTCTGACTTGCAGGGACCATTGATAGAGGACTATGCAGAGTGGATTGTGAAGGAGAAACCCGACCTCCTAATCTTGGATGGGCCCACAACCTATCTCTTCGGCTACATGCTCAATAGAATTAATTTGAACCGCTCTGTGGAGAACGCTGTGAGAATTGTTAGGGAACTTGAAGATTCGATGATTATCTACGATCATCACTTGCTTAGGGATGCGCTCTATCGGGAGAGGGTTTCCAAGGTCTATGAGGAGGCGGAAAAGCTTGGTAGGAGAGTGCTTACTGCTGCAGAGCTTTACGGGCACAAGCCCTTAATCCTTGAAATAACAGAGAAGCAGCGAGGAGAGACGGGTTGAAGGTGATGATTCTCTATTACAGTGAAACGGGGAACACAGAGAAGGTGGCGCGAGCTGTTGCTGAGGCTTTGGAGCCAAAGGCTGAAGTGAGCCTCCGTAGAGTGGAGGAGGCTTCTGAAGATCTTGGAGAGTATGAGCTGATCTTCTTGGGAACTCCTGTTCACGCGCTTGGTCCAGCTAAGCCGGTTAGGGAGTTCTTGGAGAGGCTATCGGCGAATCTTGAGGGATTGTGCTTTGCTCTATTTTGTACATACAGCATGGCTGGAGCCAGTAGGACCCTCGACTTCATGGAGAAGAAGTTGGCAAATAAAGGGGCGAAGGTTCTTGGTAAGTTCGCTGTTTTTGGAGCCTTCAAGACATTCTTCAAGCACTTTAAGAAGGGACGCCCAGATGAAAAGGACCTAGCCTATGCTAAGGAGAAGGCTGAAGAGATCTTCAGTGCTTTGCAGCGATGAACTTTTCGACGAACTCTCGCACTCCAAGCCCGTTTGGCCTCTCGCAGATGTAGTCTGCGAGTTCTTTGAGCTCTGGAACAGCGTTTGCTACAGCTACCTTGAAGCCCGCCACTTTGAAGAGCTTGATGTCGTTTTCTCCATCGCCTATACAAGCAGTCTGCGTGGGGGGTACATTTAAGATCTTTAAAGCCTCTCGAAGCCCGTGCTCTTTATCGACTCCTCTTGGAAGCACCATTACGCGATCTCTGTTGACCTCTAGGTGGGCTAGCTGCTCTAAACCAGCTTCTAGGAGTAGGGCTTCCACGCGAGGCTTGTAGCCCACGTTCAGTGAAACTACGACTTCGCCTATCTCCATGGTGGGGTCTCCAACTCGTTCAACCACCAAGCCTTTAATTGTGCGCCATTCCCGCGGAGAGAAGGCCTTGATGACTCCTTGGCCGGGAGCATATAATATGGCTCCATTCTCAATCACCAGTAGGTGAAAGACCTCGAGCACGCGAGGGGCGAGATCTTGGAGGCGTCTACCAGTGACTAGAAGCAATTTCACTTGATTGCGCACTTTAGCTAGCGCGTCTAGAGCAGCTTGGCTGGGTTCAAGGGATTCAGTGGTGACTGTACGGTCGTAGTCACAAGCTAGAGCTGCGATCTTCACTGGAACCCCTCCTTGCGTTTAAGGGCTTGAAGAGCTAGGTGTAGGAGGTATATAGACTTGCAGTTCTCAGCGGCGTAGGCTTCGAGTTTTTCTCCGAGGAATTTTGTGAAGTTGTGCCACTTGCCGGGAGGGGCTTGTGAAATCCTCTTCTGGGAGTTAGCTGCCTCGTATAGGACGTCGGAGATCGATGTTGACCTCTGATACTCTATGATCTTCTCAACCTCCTCTAAGGGGGCGACGCCGACTTCCAGTATCTTTTGGGTTTCCCCTTTGACGTCGATGAGCTTGCCCTCCTCTCTTAGAGAGCGGAAGAGCAGGGAGGCGAGGCGCAGCTCAACCGCCTCGAGAGTTCTTGACATTGAGGGGAGGTCATAGACTAGAAGGGTGAAGCCTTCATTGACCAGCTGGGATAGCTCTTGATCTACGCGGGAGGCATCTTTGGTGTAGCTGAAGTCCCTCAGCAGGAGGTGTGTTCTGCAAGATTCGCCGTCGAATACGCCCACGCAGATTAAGCCAGTGTCAGCTTTCTCCATCAATGGCACGTAGGTTACATCGAAGGAGGCAAGCTTAAGGGCTTTAGAGGGCTTTGGTACGCTAAGCTCAACGCCTTTAACCTTCAGTAGCAGACTTTCCTCGAGGAGGATGTAGTCGAGCACTCGTAGAGCGAAACGCTTGGCTTGCTCCCAGTCTAGGCCTAGGGTGATGAAGTCGGCGTAGGTGTACTCGTCGAAGGACTCCATCAGCACCTCATCAAGCTCTTCAGGCTGATATTCCTCCACAAGCTTCTTCACTTGCAGCCAGTCGAGCTTCTCAAGTAATCCAGCGCTCTCCGGCTCGTGGAGACCCATGAACTTCTTCTCGCCAACCTTCCCCACGTCGTACATGATAGTCTCGAAGGGTATGCGCAGCTTCTTTCTAAGAACTATCATGAGCAAGGCGAGCCCAATCCTTATGAGGCGCACATCCTCGGCGGGATCTAGTTCGTAAAGCATGCCATAGGTGTAGTCAGAGTACTTGCCGTAAGTCGGTGTTGGAACTTCTATTACTCTGAAGTCTCTAAAGGTGATGGTCTTGCCGTCCATCCTCTTTACCCTAGGTGCTGTGCTAATCACTCTCCAGAGGACTCTGTTGGGGATCTTGATGTATCTCCCAAATCCCCGCCTAGGCGGGTAGACTACACATCTAACCTCGGAGTGCAGTCTGCCGTAGAGGTAGTCTGATAGCAGATTGGGAGGTTCACCCCATCTGATCTTGGCCTCTTGGTACTCCTCGAGGGCTTGAGCGAGGGCGTCCCTCCTCCAGAGGTTGGCTTCACGAAGCTCCTCTTCAACCACCGCTGTGACTATCCTGCCAGTTCTTCCGCCGAGCCTATGCTCGACAACTATTCCATCTGCCGTGTAGTCTATGCATCCAGGCTGGAATTTTTCGACGAGATCGCAGTGGGAGATGCTCTCTAGGTAGCGGAAGCCATCCTCCACTTCGAGTATCCTATTGATTCCATAAGGAGGAGCAAACTCGTAGAAGTTCATGTTTAGCCATGCTTCCTTGCCCCGCTGTGTTAGCTCGCCTCTCTTTACTAAGCCCAGCTTTTCGAGGAAGGAGAGTTCCTCTTTGGTGAGCAGCTGCCTCAGCTTTGGCGAGATGAACTTGAGCAGTGCCTCGAAGAGTGTTAGGTACTTGTTTTGAGGGTTGATGATCACCTTCTCAATGGGCATTTGCAGCCACGACTTGAGAGCCTCCACTCCACGGGATAGTATGTCACGATCCCACTTGCTTCCGGGGATGATAACTGTCTCTGAGAAGCCCAGCTCTTCTCGCCTTCCCTTGCGTCCCTCCCTTTGATAGAACTCTCTCAAGCTCTCTGGAAGACCTACATGCACTATTCTGACCACCGTGCCTATATCTATACCCTGGCTGAGAGTCCTCGGAGAGATTAAGACCTTCACTCTACCAGTTCTAGCACCTTCTTCAACTATTGCGCGATATTCCTTTGATGCCAGATGGTGATGTGCCGCGACAGCCTGGGCTGATTCGCCCTCAAGAGAAGCACGCAACTTTCTTGCAAGCTCCTCGGCTTTAGCTATCCCTCTGGTGAAAACCAAGGTTACCCCTGAGTCGTAGACATAGCTCTTCAGAATCTCTATGGGATCCGGATCTAGGGGAGGCACTTGAAGACCTATAGCTCGAGCTGCCTCCACCACGCGGTATACTTGGCTTTTGAAGAAGGTGAAGTCATCTAATGCCTTGGCTACATCCTCCCCTACGCCAGCTTTGAGAAAGGAGTCCCTCTGCTCTCGGAGCTGCCTCCAGAGGGATTGGAGGTTCCTTCCAAGCACTATGTACACCCGATTCTCGACCCTGAAGGGTGGACCTACGATTATGGAGGTTTCCCTTCCATTAACCATGGTGAAGAATTCAGCCAGCTCTTCCGGGTTTTCGATGGTTGCCGTGAGGGCAGCTAGTTGAAAATTGGGTTCTAGAAGCTTGGAAAGGATGTCTACGAGAGCCAAGAGGAGGGCAATTTCCCGAGGGCCATAGAAGTCTATTTCATCTAGAACAATCAGCTTCACATTGTGTAGAAAGCCATCGAGGAGAGAGCCTCGAGGAGAGACAGCCATCTTCTTAACTTCATGGAGGAGGAAAGCAGGATTTGTCACTATGATCTCTTTCACGGATAGAGATGCCCTGAGCTTTGTTCTCCCCTGCACCTTCAGTAGCTGATCTCTTCGGAGGGCATCAATAACTTCTACATCCGATCCGACCACTTGGCTGTAGCTTTGAATTCGCCTTATCTGGTCATTGGCTAAGGCAAGGGTGGGATACACTGCTAGGGTAGGGATTCCGTTTTTCAGGGCGAAGAGGAGCCAAGCTTCAGTCTTGCCGGAGCCAGTGCCTGACTTCAAAATCACGTTTCTCCCGGAGTTGAGAGCTTCGAGGGCTTCCACTTGATGTCGGTAGAGCTTCCTGCCGGAGAGGTCAGGTAGTCTGGGTATTAGATCGTCGAAGGTGAACTCAGCTAGCTCTGGCTTAGCTGGCGGCTCGACATAGGAGTAGTAGTCGTAACCAAGCCTTTCCAAGATCTCTCTGGTGTCAATGCGTGCAAGGGAACTCAAGGGCATCCTCCTAAGTCTCAGTAGCCTTCTACTCTGTATTAAACTATAAAGAGAGGTAAAGCTTTAAGACCAGCAGATTGTATGCGCTAGAGAGGTGGGCGCTGTGCCTAAGGAGGTCTACAGCAGGGAGGAGTTCTTGGCTTTAGCTGAGAAGGCCTCTGAGTGTCGGGTGAAGAGGCTTAAGGATATGGTGAAGCTAAAGCTGCGGACCAAGAGGTACCTCTACACCTACAAGGCGTCGCCGGAGGAAGCTGAAGAGCTGATTAAGAGCCTCAAGATTCCTGTGAGGGAAGTTTAGAGAACTACCTTCTCTCCAAGCTTAGCTGCCATCGCTTTGAAGCCCACTTCATCGCGTATCCATGCTGCAAATTCTTTGCAAGCCTCGGCTTCTCCATGCACTGTAACTACTGTGGGGCTACCCTTGAGGGATTTCACCAGCTCATGTAGCTCCTTTCTACCGCAGTGCGACGAGAAGTCGAGCCACTCTACCCGGCACTTCACCTTCACTGGCTTTCCCTTCAACTCGTATCTGCCCTCATCTAGAAGTCTTCTGCCCGGGGTGCCGGGTATCTGGTATGAGACAAGGATTACTGCATCCTTTGGGTTCTTGGCTACCTTTTCCATGTAGTAGGCAGCTGCACCGCCAGTGAGCATTCCAGCGGGGGAGACCACCACTCCTGGACGTTTCCTTACTTTTTCTCTATCTTTGCCCCCTGTAACGAAGTGGGCTTTCTTTACTGCTCTGCGAAGCAGCTCGGGGTCTCTGATTTCCTTTGGGTGCTGGATCAAGATCTTGCTGGCAATTCTAGCCATTCCATCCACTGCCACCGGGTATTCGAAGCCGTGAGCTTCAAGAATGCAGAGGATCTCTTGTGATCGACCTACAGAAAATGCGGGTACAAGGGCTAGCCCTCCTCCATCAACCACATCGCTTAAGACCTCTATCAGCTTGCGCTCATTTTCCATTCTATCGGGGTGGTCTGTGAGGGCATAGGTGCTTTCGATTATTGCTAGGTCTACCTCGGGAAGGCCTTCAAGGGAGGCTCCAGTGAGGAGTCGGGTGTCAATGGTGTTGATGTCCCCTGAATACCAGATGTATCGTCCCCCTATTTCCACGAGCACTGAGAGGCTTCCAGGGATGTGTCCGGCTCTGAAGAAGGTGATGGTTGCATCCTTCACCTTTACCGTCTTCTCGGCTTTGACTTTCCTCGTGTTGTCGAGCATAGTTACAAGCTCTAGGACTTCGAAGGGAAGATAGTAGTGGGAGAGGTTGAGGAGGTCGCGGATCAAGATGTCTGAGAGCTGCTTTGTGAGAGAGGTGGTGTAGAGGGGTGGCGTGCAGGAGATGTAGAAGAAGGGAACCGCGCCGCTGTGGTCGAGGTGTGCATGTGTTACGATTATGGCGTCTATATCTCTTGGAGGCACGTGAATGGGAAGTTCTGGCTTGCCGTCACCCACCAGAACTCCATAGTCTAAGAGGAGTCGAGTGTTTCTATATGACATGAGAATGGCAGATCTACCAACTTCCCTTGCTCCGCCGAGAAAGCGAACTTCAACTTTATCCTTCATGTGCCTCATCCACAGCCTTCTTCAGTAGCAGTAAATGAGGCATCATTCTTTGAGATTAATAAGGTTTTGGAGACCGCTGTGTAGGAATCTTTATCGGGTAGTGGGCGGTAGGGTTCGTGAGCGCTTCTGGAGGAGTCGACGTGACTGTGGAGTTCCACGTGAAAGCTGGGGATTTGAAGGGCTGCATTTTGGTAACGGGTTTTCACGGCATAGGCGCTACCGGGTATATTGCTGTGAAGCACTTGGTGAGCTCTCTCAAAGCAGAGCTCATAGGGTACATTGAAACTACGAGAACGCCGCCTTTTGTCTCGGTTGAAGAGGGGAGGCTGAATCTGCCCTTCCAGCTGTATAGGCATGGAAAGCTGGTGTTTGTGCTCACAGAGGTGCCTCCTCATCCGAGAGAGCGCATTGAGTTTTCCAGGGCCTTGGCGAATTGGGCTATTAAAAACAGCTTTGACTCTGCATACTTGATCGGAGGGCTGGACAGTAGGCTGAGAGAGCGAGAAGAGGATCGTATGAGGTGTGCGGCTACCACCGCTTTTATGAAGCGGTGGAAGGCTGATGTAATGCTCTTGGAGAAGGGTCTTTTCGTAATAGGTCCTCTAGCTACCATGCTGACGCACTTTGAGATCATGGGGTTCCCGGCGATAGCGCTTTTGCCTTATGCAAATCCAGCTAGACCAGACCCTCTGGCAGCAGCTGTGGCTGTAGAATACTTGAATAAAGTGTTTGGGATGAAGGTGGATGTAGATCCGCTGAAGAAGGATGCCCAAAAGATTGAGGCTGAAATTCAGGAGTTGATGAAGCGGAGGAAGGAGCGCATAGAGCCAGAGACTGGCGCACTATATCTTTAGCCTTGAAGCTCTTACCTCTCCTTTGAGGATAGACTGGAGAACAGAGTTGACTGTGAAATCATTGCAGCAAACTTCGGTGAAGGCTGCTCCTATACCTTCTACTCGATGAGCATCGCTACCTCCTACGCCGGGCTTGCCTAGAAGCTGGGCTGCTCTTTGAGCTTCACGGTTGGCATAGGATTTGGATTTTGCGTTGAGCACTTCAAGGGCATCCAAATTTAGGTCGAAGCACAGTTCCATGAGGCTGTTACGCTCTGGATCGAAGGGGTGTGCTGCTATGGTGATGCCCCCTTGCTTCTTAGCCTCATTGATGAGCTGCCAAGCATCCTTGAGAATCGGGGGGCTTCGAAGTCCTAGGATTATTATGTCGCCTTGACTGGTGGTCACCTCCACTCCAGGGATTATGAGCAAGTCCATGTGATACGCTAACCTCTCAGCTTCCTTGATTGCTGAAACAGCATCGTGATCTGTGATGGCGGCGCCATCTAAGCTCAAATCTCTCAGAGCTGTTAAGAGCTGCCTAATGGAGATGGAACTATCTGGGGAGCATGTGGTATGCACGTGGAGGTCTAGCTTCAGCTTCAAAGAACTACCACCTTGTTACCTCCCATTCTCTTGGCTCTTTGAAGAGCTCGAAAAGCTAGTAAGCGGAGAGGGGTTGCTCGATAGGCATCTCTCCTCTTAGCTGGCTTGGAGGTGCCTATAGCTCCAAAGGCCACCCCGATGCTGACTGTAGCGCCGCTGCCTGTCTGCAGGCCTATTTCTTCAATGCGTTTTCTGATTTTTCCGAGGTCTTCTAGAAGGGCTTCCTCATCTACTGAGGGGAACTCCAACACCGCTTCCTCGGTGCCCCTCTCTTCATCTAAGCCGTGGATCACCGCTCCGAAATGCTTTGAGATTAGTTCTTTGACAAGCATGGTAAGTTCGGAAGTCACCGGGTTTGGTGTGTACTCAGACCAGCCTGTTTCCCTGACTATTTCCTTGAACCTATCTAAGTCGATGATTACTACTGCCCCTCTAACTGCCTTACTAGGCTCCATAAAGCTGAAACCACTTCCTCTGCGAGCTCGTTTGGGGATTTGGCTTCCCGCCATTCTATGAATAGTAAAGGTTTGGGAATAGAGTGTTCTATCAGCTGGAGGAGCTCTCGTGGACTGCAGAGAACTGTGGCCTTGTAACGGTGCTTTTTGATGATTGAGAGGAGCCCTCTCGCCATGAGCTGAAGGGAGCGCTTAGAAGTGGGTTCAATGCACGACTCGTGCTGAGATAGCGGATATACCTCATCTAGCTCCTCTGGAATTACTCCAAAGGCTGAACTGAGAAATACTACGTGCAATGTTTTCTCAAGTTTTTTGGGAAGCTTGCTGGCGAGTATTGCCTTGTAGAGGGGACCTTGATGCAGGGGCTTTTGCGGGGATTCAGGAAGAATGAGGAGTATTTCCTTTGGAGGAGGAAGGTAGCGCTCCTCAAGTCTAGATAAGTGCCTCTCCACCTCTGGTCTGTTGAGTGACGTTTCATCGAAGAAGAAGATGCCTCGCGGAGAGCCTCTCGTTACAGGGTCAAACTTCTCGAGGTACTTTGTGTACTTGCCTAGCCGCTTAAATGCTTGGTAGAGCAGTGGATGAGATCGGCATTTCTCCTCTAAGTATTCCCAGAGGGTGCCCTCTTGGATTCTCTGCTTTATTGCCCGGATTTCCATGGCAGTTATGTAGAGGTTGTGTCGAGCAATGAGCTTCTCTCGCTCTTCTTTGGGGAGTTCCTTAAGTTCCTCGGCAGTGGTTTTTCTACATACTGGACAGCTGCAGGGAAGTTCGTGGAGGTGCTCGATTTTCACCGTTCGTGTTGGGAGCATGTAGCGATTATCTCTGGCGAAGATGGCGTAGGCTGCTGAGTCAAAGAGGTCGCAGCCAAGTGCTACGGCTAGGGGGAGGATCATGGGATGCCCAGCGCCAAAGAGGTGTAGAGGGCGATTTAGAGGGAGATTCAGACGGGCGGTAACTATCATGTCGACTAGCTGAGGATAATCGTACTGCTCCATTATCTGCGTAGGGCTCCCCAGTGCGTGAATATGGAAGTCCATAGAGCCTATTTTGCGGGCGCAGTAGGCTAGGAGATCGAGGTAGGTTCCACCTTGAATTGGCCCAACCCACAGTATGGATGGATCGCTACGCAGAGATAGACTCTCTTCAGCGCGCCTCAAGGTTTCTCTCACAGTTTCCTCAGCTCTTGCGCGCGTGGCTTCACCTCCAGTGGGCACGTCTAAAATTACCGCGATATCACTACCCATGGATTCTTGAAGCCAGATTACCTCTTCAGGGGCGATCTCAACATCGCCATATAAGAGGAGCTGATAAGCGCCAGAATCCGTCATTATGGGACCCTTAAACCCTAGTAGGTGGTGCACCTCAACGTTGACCGGAAAGTGCTTTTTAATCAAGTATGCATTAGTTATGAGAGCCTCAAACCCGTATTCCTCGGAGATTTCCTTCGGAGGAATGGTGATCTTAACGGGATTGACAACTGGGAGAAGAGCAGGAGTTTGTATCACCCCCCTTCTAGTTTCAAGTTCTCCTATTTTCCCAGCTAGGTCTTTTTCGATGACCTCAAACACCAAGAGCGGGAACACCCCAAAGAAAGAGGGAAATTAAGGGAACCGCGCAGCTTTTTTCTCGGCAACGAATTGATCGTAGATTCTCTTCACCCTTTCGTACATGGGTCCGGTACCTTCAACTCCTTGCGGTGTCACCTTGATGCGATCCATGACTGTGATGAGATTGGCTTCCTCGTACACCTTAACTAGATTTGGAAAGACCTTTTCAAGCCTCTCCGCCAATCCTTGCAGATCAAAGGGCTCTTCTTCGAGAATGATCTCAGATACAGCTTCACCCCGCACGATAACGCGTGGGTGATGCTCCCCGGTGCTCGCTTCGACGTCGGCTAAGCATAGGCTTAGAGATACGGGGTCATAACCGAGAAGCCTCCCTCTAAAAACTTTGTCTCTAACTGTTGTGACCGCCACGCGTTTACCAAGGAGTAGTGAGAGTTCTGAGAGGAAACGCTTGCTAGCACTTGTTGAGCTCAACGAACTCAATGCGCCACACCTTCACGTGCTTTTCAGCGGGGATTATCTAAGGCGTTCTAGCAAAAAAGGATTTATGTCTATGCGAAGTGGTGGATGTAGGCGTGGTGAAGTAGAGATGCTCGAAGTTCTAGTTACGGTGAAGCGAGTTGAGCCCATACCCCCTCCAGGGGTTGCTAAGCTGACGGTAGAAGATGAAGATGGTGTTGAGAGAGGGACCTTGGAAATCCCTGTCAACATTTTCAGAGCAGAGGCTGGAGAGGTTATGAAGCTGACCTTAGATGAAGAAGAACCGAAGGGGCTGTCAGAGAAAGCTCTCGTTATGCGGGGAGACGTCTTCAAGTTAAGGGAGGAGGAAAGAGGAATTAGAGCCTACATTTCTTGCGGTGGGTTTCAGCAGAGGATACTTTTCACAAAAGAAAAACCTCCAAAGCCCTTCCAAGAAGTTTACGTTGCCCTTGAAAAACCGTGATGGAACACTTTCACTTATCTCTGAGACTCTACTACTGTTGGAAGTATTCAGACCCTAACGAGTTGACCGCAGCTCGATATTTCCGAAGGAAAGGAGAGTATGAGGAGAATCAATAAAGTTTATCTTACCAACTGCAAGCGCCACCCCCGGAGCCCCCTTCAGTGGAGATGTTTCGGGGGTGGCATGGTTGGAGGAAACTTCTGTATGCAGTGAGTGTGGAGGAAGAATCGTAGTTGCTCCATCAGGAGAAAGGGTGTGTAGTTGCTGCGGCTTAGTTTACCCTCAAGACAACCTTGAGTTCTTAGGGTATGTTGAGCGCTATCACGGTGACGTGGATCCCGAGACATTTCTCCCTATGAGTGTAAGGGGACAGAACCCTCTAGGCACTTTGATAGGGCTTCCTGGAAAGTTCCTTTTCACAGATGCTTCAGGAAGGAGATTGAATCCAAGGTTGCAAGCGCTTTTTAGGAAGCTAAAAATTCTTCACGAGTACTCCCCCGGCCTCACTAAGCTTGAAGGGAGAAGGCGCGCGCTACGGCTTCTGCGTAAAGTCGTGGGAATTTTGAAGCTAACCCCCGAGATTTGTCAAGATGCTATGAGGATCTATGATCAACTTCTTAACAGTATGCCCTCAACTAGCTATGTAATTCTTGCAGCTACAAGCCTCCTCTTAGCATGCAGAATTAAGGGTAGTAAAGCCCCAGTTACGCTTCAAGAGGTAGCTGAAACACTACATGTTCTCGGACATCGAGTAGCCCCACGTACCATAGTTAAGATGGCAGCCCTCGCCATCTCTCGAGGAATTGTCAATGCGCCTAGCATGAGGCGCAGCGAGGACTATGTGGATAAAATGGTGAAGCAGCTAGCTGAATCGCCCATGTTGCTCTTGAGGATGTCTAAAGCTGGCGTGAGATCCAATGGCTACTTGAATGAATTGAAGAAGACAGCACTCCAGCTTCTAGCGAAGGCACCAGAGAGGGCAAAGAGCGGCAAAAATCCATACACTTTAGCAGCTTCAGCTATTTATGCTGCAGATAGGGTTTTAGCACAAAGAAGCGGAAGGGAGCCTGTAATTACACAAGCGCTTCTTTCAAAGACTTTGAAAATTGCGGAGTACACGTTGAGAGAGCACTGGGTAAAGATTTTTAGCCAAACTGCCGCTGAGCTAGCTGAAGATCGATAGCTAGAAGTTTTTCAAAGGTTACGTGAGGTATAGGGTACACCTGGTTCATTAAGGAGCTGGCGTAATGGAGATCCTTCACCGTGATATCTAAAAGAACGAAGCAGGTGTTGCCAATTACACCAGCAGTCCTCACGCTGAGATTTATATGCAAATCTTGAACGCAACTATTGAGACTTGAGGACGCCTCACGAGCTAGAGTTCTAGCTAAAGAGCTTACGCTTCGCGAATCTATGGAAGCGTTTTCCACGAGTGCTTGTCGAGCTAACAGCGTACACAGCTTTCCCTTAAAGAGGTTGACAGCCCGCTTCGCCAGAGCTTCCGCGGCGTAATACCGGAAGGGATGGTGAATGATCAGTGTGAACGCTTTAGAAAGGCTTGGAGAAGGAGTTGCGCCCAAGCTCTCAGTACGAAGAAAACCACGCACCACAATCTCTATGGAACCATTCTCGGGATGAACTCCCAGCAGTCTATCCATATTGCTAAGTCCGCGCGTAGAGGGCCCGATATTAATAGAGATTACTACTGCCTTACAGCGCACACCATCCTTTACAATACTTGTAGAAAACCCAGACGAGGGGATTCTGAGAAATTGGGCGTGTGCAGTTAAGTAGAAGGGTCGTGTGAGCTGCGATGAAATTTCAAAAAGTATCTGCCTAGACAGCTCAATGAGACAGTTCTCAGATCTCAAGTACATATCAGATAGGGAGAGATACTGCTGAGTAGCTTGCATAGCCGAGCTGTCAGGAGAGAAAAGGCTGAGGAAGGAGAGGAGTGTGGTTGAACATAGGAGGAGAGCAACCGCTGTGTAAAAGATTCCCTTGCATTGATTAGCTTTCGATAGCAGCCTCGCTAACATAACACGTCACTTCAACGAGACCCTCTTTTGTTGAAAAAGTCATGGAGGCAGAGGCAAGGACTTCTGAACTTTGAAGACTGCCCCACTCACACATAACTGTTTTACCAACCTTCAAGGCCAGCACTACCCCCCGGGGAGGAGGATTCTTCTCCAAGAAGTTAGAGAGTATTTTTTTGAACTGATAGGGATTTTCAATTAAGGCTAAATGTCCGGCTTCCTCTATAACTTTGAGTAGATAGGCTTCTCCTACTTTTTGAGCTGCACATCTCTCAACTTGATAGGGAAGCGAATTACCATCGCTAAAGAGCAACGCGGAGTAATGGAGTGCTATTGCTATAGAAACTGTGAGGAGGATAATGGTAGCTGCCGCGTCTATAAGGGCGATGCTTCCATGCGAATTCACAAGTTCACCCTCCTACTAGTTCTCGAAGAAGACGCAGTAATTGTTCAAGCTGCGAGGAAAGTAGGTGGTGCAGAAGAAAACTAAGGTACATTGCAACAGTTAGAAGCGGGATATGTAGAAACTGCTTTATCACTTAAGAAGCACCACCTTCAATGTGCTATTGGAGTAGAATACTTTATACCAACCTCCTGGTTCAAGGAAATATGGGGCTACCTTCATGGATAAAGGAGCGCTCAAGCTACGTATTGTGAGCGAGTTTCCTTGAAGTTTTATAGGAGAGTCTAAATGTCTCGGGATGAAGATAACTACCTCATAGCCTTTAGCAGCCAGCTGTAAAGCTTTCTTAACTAGGAGGAGGCTAGAAAGATCATTTATTTGCTCTATTTCTGCATTCATAGCTGTCAGCTCGAAGTTGGCGACATAGAAGAATACTAGAGCCAACACTGCTAAGCTTGCTAGCTCTAAGGCTTCAGCTACAGTACGGTGAGGCAAGAGAGCCCCTCAGAAAGGGGAGCACGATTTAAAACCTCTCTACCTTTTCAAGGGAGCCGATCGTGGAAGAGCTCAGAAGGAGAGTTCAGGTGCTCGAAGAGAAGGTGCTAGCCCTTCAAGATGAACTCACTCAACTTGAGTACGCCATGGAAGTGGTCTATGAAATTCTTGAAGTGAAATCTTACAAGCATTTGAGAGCCCATAGATTGGGTGAAGGAGATGTTCTTGAAGCGGTTGGGCATTGAGAAAAGTGCTATTCAAGCGCTTGAGCAGGTTTATGCAAAACTTGCCTACAAAAGAGTTAGAGATTGTAATCTCACAGTAAGCATTAATGGAACACTTCATGTTTTCACGTCTAATCATTTGAAGCTGTTGATGCGCATTAGGGAAACTTTAGATGAAATACGTGAAAACGCTAGGAAGAAAAGCAAGTGCGATAAATGCATAAGATCAGCTCTAGGAGAGAACTTAGTGCAAAACTTACAGGCATTAGCGAAGATATGCATTAGCAGCTTTCCATCAAGAGAGGTCAAGTGTAGAAAATGCTGGCTCGTGGAGGAAAAGGCGGCTCGACTACTTAATGAGGATTTCGCTGAGTACGCTAAGCTAATGACATCAGAGGAGAATTTGGTTAGAGCATTTTTAAATGCATTAAAACCATATATTATCGAATCGCCGCACGCATGCGTCCTTAAGCATTCAAAACTGGTGCGCAGCTACGAGATTTGGCCCTTTAAGATTTCTCTGTTAGAGGGGGATATCTTCACTGCATATATGAGCACTTTATGCGTGGCTCAAGAGATATGGTTGTTAATTGATGCAGTGACGCTGAAGACGCTAGAGAGGGAGGAAGAGGGAGGAGTAGATGGCTATCATCTCAGAGAAATTTTAGAGTCGAGGAAGGAGAAAGCGCTTGAAATTCTCAGAGAGCTATACAAGCATGGCTTCAAGTTGCCAGAGAACTGGCAGAAGCTTGGAGAGTTAGTAGCCTTTAGATCCTGTGGACTTGATGAGCTCTATCCACCACTGTTGGATGAGAGTGTAGAGGAGATCAACATCCTCAGCTTTGGAAAAACTACGTGGATACATCATAGCGAGCTGGGGGGATGCATCTACAACCGCCGAACCTATGATGCAGCTCAGCACTTAACTTCATTAGTAAAATTGGAGACGGGGATTCCCCTTGACGAAGAGAGACCTTACATCAAGGCAACTATACAAACTCATGATTTCAAGGCGAGAGTATCCATAGATATTCCACCCATTGCTGTTGATGGGTTGACTATCTCCATTAGGAAGTTCAGGGTAAAGCCATTCACTTTAGCGGAACTAATAGCTAGAGGCACTCTTACAGCAAAGGCAGCAGCGTACCTTTTATGGAATCTCTACCATAGAAGGAACATCAGTATCGTAGGGGAGAGCGGGGCGGGGAAAACCACCCTAGCTGTTGCCTTAGATGCATTAAGCCCTCCTTGGAGGAAAATTTCGATAGAGGAGGAGGCTGTTGAAAACATTAGTCAAAGGGATTTTGGTATTGAACACGTTAGATACTTGACCTTAGCTTCAAAGCGAAGAGAAAGGGAGGCCGTACTCCTAAATATTCTGCACAAGTCCCCGGTATACGTATTCCTTGGAGAGGTATTGTACCCAGAGGATAGTAGAATGCTATTTCACATGTTGGCGTCAGGCATCAAGTGCATCCACACGTGTCATGCTGAAGATGTGCCGCAACTGCTTAGCAAGTGGAAGAACTACCATGGAATTCCTGTGGAATCCCTGCTTGATCTAGATCTTTTAGTGGTTATGAAGAAAAGCCTTGGCAAACCAGTGTGCCGAAGAGTAGTGAAGATTTGCGAAATCGAGAAGAGACTATATGGGGGGATGGTTGAAATTGTTGAGGTCTTTGTATTCAACCCCAATACCCAAGAACTTGAATGGAGGTTAGCGGGTATAGATAAAGCGCCCTCCATTAGAAGAGCGATTGCAGAGGGTTATTCGCTCAGCACAATTCTAGAGGAGCTGGCATCGTATGAGAGAGCGCTTGAGCGCTACGCGTTGCTGAAAGAACATAGCATGGAGGCTCTTCGAAGAGAACTTCTCGAGGTGAGAGAACGTGTTCTTTCTAAGAAAATTGAAGTGGGGGCGCAGGCGACCTTCTAGCGCGCATGATTTACGGAAAGAGTTCCTAGCATGTGCCATGATAACCACTGCTTTATCCTTGAAAATGCCCTGGACTAAGGCGCTTATAGCCGCTAGCAGCGTGCTCGAGAAGCGTTTCACTAAAGCACTTGTCAGGCTAAGAAGCGGAGAAGAGGATCTTAGGGTGTGGCTTGAGGAGGCGCCTAAAGCGGGATTCCAAAGATGGTTGGATGTAGAAGCACTTTCTGTAGGCAGTGCTGAAGTGTCAAAGGAGGCGCTTAAGAGCCTCGAGGAGAGCCTTGTAAGAACAGCTAAAGCCAAATTTGAAAGAATGAAGCTGCTAACGCTGATTGTTGCTGCAACAGCATTTATTGCGCCAGCCCCATTAATCATAGGGCTATTTATCGCTACCGAGGCGCAGGCACCCGGTTCGGCAGTGCTGGCTCTACACATAGCAATCTTAGTCCTAGTTGCTAGAGCAATGCTCAGGAGGAGTAGTTCTTGACTAGAAAGATCACTTCTTTTATCTGCGCATTAGCTTTCTCTGTGGAGATGCTGATATCAACGGGCATGCTATTCTTCGCATCAGCGGTGGGGATCACGGTCTTTGTAGCCGTAGAAAGGGGATTAGCACTCCTAGAGAGGGAACTGCTCAAAGAGATGTACTGGCTGAAAAGACCAAGCACCAGCTGCTTGAGAAGACTAGGGATTCTCTTGAAACTGCTAAGAGAATACAGCTTTGAGAGAGCACTTTTAGCGGCTACACAGCCTAATGAAACCACATTAAAGGTGAAGCTTAGATCTGGAGAAATCATGGAAAGGCTCTTTGATGACTTAGACTCTGAAGAGAGAGTGATCTTAATGAACCTCTTAGAACTTGCAAGGAGGGATGCAAGGAAGGCCTCTATTTATGCAAGGGAACTTTACAAGACCTTGTCAAGACTTGATAGAGCTGCACAATGCTTCGAAGAGTGGAGGAAAATTCTTTCAATGAGAGCGAAACTCCTCATCGCTGCATTCTCTACGACTTTAGGTTTTCTCTCGGTGCTTATTCCTATCATACTGCATGCATCAAAGATCGCTTTTAGCATGTCAAATTGCTTGTCACTATTGCTAACACTCTACGCCGTGGCAAGTGTCTCGGCCCATGTAATCTCAAGCATAGCGGGAGGATTTGGCAGGAATCTCGCTTTAGCAACTACTTGTTATGTTTCTTCAGCCATAATGGCATGGAGCTTAACAGCCCCTCTAAGCTTTTAAATAGAAAGCTCATTCTCTGGGGGATCAAATTGAAGAAGCTAAGGGAATGGCTTAGGGATAGAAGGGGATCACCACTAGTCGAAGAAGCGCTGTTGCTGGGAATCGCCGCCATAACGCTATCCATAGTGCTCTCCATGATAGCAGGCTTTCTATCATCCGTCCAAGGGGTATTTGATGTTAACCTAGCGAACTTTGACGCCATAAAAGAGCAGCTTAAGCAGGCTTGGGAGACACTAATAAAGTTCTTTAGACTAGGCTGAGAGGGATGTCCAGCAGAGGTAGGGGTAAAAGCGACTTAGTGGCAGCGCTCATAGGGCTGGCCGTGCTTCTGGGCTTGAGATACTACAGAGAAGCTCTTTGGCTTTTCAACATTGAAGTACCGTGGAAGTTAGCTATAATGGTCGGCGGAATAATCGTAGCTGCGCTGCTGCTCTGGAGGAAAAGCGAAATCTTCAGGGTCCTTGTGAAAGGTAAACCTAGGAGGGGTAGGACCTCCATAGTTTCTGATAAAGGAGCAATTATTGCACCTGATGGAGGTCGCTATAGAGCCTACATGGCTTTTACAGCCTCCAGCGATGGAGGAGGGGAGAAATTTCTTGAAAGTCTTGACCGAGCAGGAATTCCATTTCTCTATTTGTATGCATCACCAAATGCTGCAGAACATGGAGGAGGAAACTCCCTTATACTGCTCTGCTCCAAGCCCTCTAAGGACGTGTTTAGATGCTTAGAGGAAGTTGAGCACTTAGCGAGGCAGGTGGAGGCTCTGGCAAGCGCTATGGATGAAAATGTCCAGCTAAGCTTAGTTCGGCTCGGCGGCATTGACGATCTACTGAATCTCTGGAGAATACGGGAAGTGCATGGTCAGAACTCCGGTGAGAAAAGTCTACTGAGGCCAAAAATTAAGCCCAGGTGCTACCTTGGAAACCTTGACGAGACATTACTCCTAGGAAGGGTGAGCTTTGGAGGAAAAACAGGCCACTCAGTATTCTTGCCTAAGAGGGAGATTCTCCGGCATACAGCGATCTTTGGAGCCACAGGCTCCGGGAAGACCACGACTGCTGCCACAATACTGGTAAAACTGCTTGAAAAGGGAGTTAATGTTCTCGTCATTGACTGGCATGGAGAATACTGTGAACTTGTTAAGAAAGTAGGAGGAGATATTTTTACACCAGGAGGGGAAGAGCACCCGATAGTTTTGAATCCCTTCGAGCTAATACAGGGCGCAGACGTCGAAGAAAGCTTGGATCTCTTCGTGGACTTTTTCAGCGATCTCTTCCACCTATCACATGCACAAGTATTCATGTTAAAGGAAGCTGTTCGAAACGCTTACGAGAGTGCACTTGCAAGGGGGAGTCCTCCGACGCTTGCAGATGTTATCCAAGAAGTTGGAATGATCCCTATAAGGTCAGGTTGGGATCACGAGACAAAAATGGCGCTTCTAAGAAGACTAAAGAAGTTAACTGAAGGGAAGGCGGGGAAAGCTCTTAATGGGCCTTCGACAGCGGATTTACATCAGCTCTTCAGCGGCTTTAAAGTTGTGGATCTAAGCAACTTAGGCGACTTGACCGTGAGAAGTGTTGTGGCTGCGACTATCTTGAAGCTAGCCTACGACTACTTCACTGCTCTTGGAGGCTCTGAAGATTTAAGACAAGTGATAGTGGTTGAGGAAGCCTCTAACATCATGCCACCCAGGAGAAGGGAAGACCCCCCAGGGGTAGGAGAGAGGGTGCTAATGGAGTTAAGGAAATACGGAGTTGGCATGATCATCTTAGCTCAATCTCCAGCAGCTGTTTCAAGTGAAGTATTGAAGAACACTTCAATAAAAATCGTGCATGCTTTGAGGAGCAGTGAAGATTTGAGAGCTCTGCCTAGCTTAATGTTGGCTGAAGATGAAATTAAGCAGAGAGTTTTGAAGCTGAGTCCCGGAGAAGCTCTCGTAGTGAGTCCAAGCTATCCGGAGCCAGTAGTCGTGCGTATTGAGCCACCTGAAGTTATATGGGAGGGTTCTCCGAAAAGAAACGGTTTAACAGCTTTTTCTGAGCTAACTCGGCTAGCCAGTTTACTTGACCAGGCCTGAAGTTGGAGCCCCCTTTCTCAATAGCTTCTACGGCAATCTTGAGCAGCTCTTCAGGGGACTTCCCAGTGGCATCCACTTCTCGCACCAGATTCTCACCATAAGCTTCAACAGCTGCTATTAAGCAGTGATCCAAGATTTCAGAGGCAACATTTTCAAGGACTTTTCTCCTAGACCAGCCTAGCGACAACAGCCGCTTCTCTAGCACTAAAGGATGCAAGCGGAGGACTAGAGCTGCTTTAACAAGGTGCCTAGGCGTTATATCAGCGAAGTGGCCTTCAACGATCACCAGCCCATGATGTTCCGCCACGATCCCCTCAATAGCTTTCGCAACCCTATCTTCATCCACTATTAGGGAATCCCTTTCTTCATCAACTCCCAAAATCAGCTCCTTTTCTCTTACCATGGAGCTCAAGTCTATGTGCCTAGCTTGATAATGCTTAGCCAAAAGCCTAGAAAGCGTGGTCTTCCCCACTCCAGGGGTTCCTATTACAACTATGGCTTTACCCAAGTATAGCCCTCAAAAAGAGAGAATCGGAGGAGGATAAAAAGAGCTTAGGTTGGAGGTTAGTCGAACTCTCCAGCTCCCGACTCAGAGGGCTTCTCAGGAACCTTTGGCTTGCTTTCAGTCTTGGAGGCGGCGATGATGTCATCAATTCTCAAGATCATGGCTGCAGCTTCGACAGCGGAGCGTGTGGCATGAGTCTTAACGGCGAGAGGCTCGATCACGCCTAGCTCCACCATGTTGGCTGGCTTGCCCTTGAAGACGTCGATGCCAGCCCACACCTCTCCCCTCTCATGCAGCGAGCGTAGCTCCACTAGGATGTCAATGGGGTCTAGACCGGCGTTCTCTGCCAGCGTTCTAGGTATGATCTCAAGAGCATCGGCAAAGGCCTCGATGGCCAACTGCTCCCTACCTCCGACGCTAGCAGCATACTCGCGGATATGCTTAGCAGCTTCCATCTCACAAGCGCCACCGCCTCCCACAATCCTGCCATCCTCAACCACATCGGCTACCACGGAGAGAGCATCGTGTATAGCGCGTTCAGCTTCGTCTACAATGCGCTCCAAGCCTCCTCTAAGCAAGATGCTGACAGCCCTTGGGTTCTTGCAGCCCTCCACGAAGACCAACTTGTCATCAGCGATCTTCCGCTCCTCAACCAGCTGAGCCTCTCCAAGATCCTTCTCGGTGAGATCCTCGAGATTCGTTACTATCCTAGCGCCAGTAGCCCTCGCCAGCTTCTCCATGTCAGACTTCTTAACTCTTCTAACAGCTAGGATGCCCTCCTTCGCTAGGAAGTGCTGCGCAACGTCGTCGATGCCCTTCTGGCAGAACACCACATTGGCGCCAGTAGCCTTGATCTTGTTGACCATCTCGCGTAGAAGTTGCTCCTCCTCCTCGAGGAAAGCCTTCATCTGTGAAGGATCGCTGATCCTGATCTCAGCGTCGATCTCAGTTTTCTCGATTTCGAGTGGGCAGTCGAGCAGGGCGATCTTGGCGTTTTCAACGCGCTTCGGCATGCCTGGATGAACCACTTCTTTGTCCACGATTACACCGAAGATCAGCTGGGTATCTCCTAAGCTGCCTCCATGCTTCTTGATGATCTGAACGTAGTCTATGTCAGCGACGTAGCGATCGCCGCGCTTCTCGGCAATTTGCTTGACGGCTTTAACTGCGTATTCAGCGAACATATCTTGAACTCCAGCCACCGTCTTGCTGTTCATGGCGGTGTAAGCTATCTTCTTCAATGTTTCTTCATCGTTGATGTCCACCTTAATGGCAGCCTTCTCCAGCACCTCGATAGCCTTGTCGGCAGCCTTTTTATAGCCCTCAATGATCACTGTCGGGTGAATATTCTTTTCCAGTAGCTCCTCAGCTTTTCTGAGAAGCTCTCCAGCAAGCACCACTGAGGTAGTTGTTCCATCGCCAACTTCTTCATCTTGAGATTTAGCGATTTCAACCATCATCTTAGCAGCAGGATGCTGAACTTCGATTTCACCTAGGATAGTGGCGCCATCGTTGGTTACCGTGACGTCACCTAGCGTGTCAACGAGCATCTTGTCCATGCCACGGGGGCCGAGAGTGGTTCTCACAGCTTCAGCTATGGCTCTGGCAGCCATGATGTTGGCTCGCTGAGCTTCTTTACCAACTGTTCTCTGAGTGCCTTCTTTAAGGATAAGTACTGGCACTCCACCAAGTTGGCCCACAGCAGCTTGACTTGCAGCAGCCATTAAGATCACCCTCCTTAGACAGTAAATGCTGGGCAGAGAGCCCTTTCAAGGAGCGAGAGGAGATTGGTTTGCACTTCTATATATTCTTTTCTCAACATGAACTAGCGGATCCGCACAGCTCTTTTCGCAGCTAGCTTTACATCATCAGCCAAGACTGTGCGCCTTCCAGCATGCTTAGAGAGTTCAACTGCTTCTTGAGCGATCTCCAAGGCAATATCCTCCACTATTTCCCTAAAAACTCGGGATGCCTCATCGCTAACTCTGTGCGCTCCAGCCTTCTTCAAAATCCTCTCGAAGGGGGAGAGAGCAAACTCGCTTTCGCTCATCGCCTTTCACCACCGCTAAGAAAATGGTGGAGGAAAGCCAATATAAGTTACCCCCAAAGAACAAGGGAAAGCCTATTAAGGGAGACCTTAATTCAGTCTTGGCGACGCAAGGGGGTCACATATTGGGCAAGGTGAGGCCTAAGAAGGTCAAGGCGATCGCTAGAGAACTTGTGATGAAATATGCAGACCAGTTCGCTCAAGACTTCGACCAGAACAAAGAAGTAGCGAAGCTCCTCACAAACATCACCGCAAAAAGACTGCTAAATCAGGTTGCTGGGTATGTAACGAGGATCATGAGGAGCCAGATCATGCAGAGGAGGCTTGTAGCATCGGCGCAGCTAACAGCAGCTCTTGAAGGAAGGGAGCTGCCAGAAAAGCTATCAGCTATTGGAGCTGTAGCTAGTGCGCCTGCCGCTGAGGAAACATCAGAGGAGCAATCCGAGTCTTCTTCTGGCTAGCTAGCTTTTACATAATAATAAGTTTTTAAAGATGGGGCTTTCTCTATATCTTGGTGCGGGATGAAGTAGTTGACCTGCTCTGATCATTGATGAGGAAAATGCACCTCCTCGGACCGCCCTAATTGTGGAGATGATGGCTGTTGGCCATCGAGGTGAAGCTATCAGATGACGATGACTCGATCACCATCAGCTTTGAACCTCTTGAAAAGTTGAGGATGCATGAGGAAGTCATTGAGCACTCGCTAGAAAAACTTGTAGCTAGAATACAGCGTGAGAGAGTGCTCAAAAATCCTGTGATAGCAGATAGCTCCTCAAAAACTGTTATCGACGGTAATCACAGGGTGGAGGCGCTTCGCAGATTAGGTGCAAAGTATGCACCTGTTCAATTGGTCGAATATCATTCTTCAAGCATCGTAGTGGAAAGATGGTTCAGGGCCTTTGCATTTAATGACTTAAGCAGCTTGAAGAGAGCTTTAAGAAGGGTGCTGAAGAGTTGGGGGATCTTTGAAGAGACATCCGTTGAAGAGGCTTTGAAGAAGCTTGAGCAGCGCTCAGCTTCAATAGCAATACTAACTAGGGAGCAAGGGTTTGTGGTAGGGAAGGCCGTAACAAAGAGCCTTCCAGCCTATAGGAAGGCACAGCTGCTAGAGGAAGAGTTAGAAGCTCTTGGCGGGAAGAAGACCTACGAGATGGAGAGCGTTGCCTTGGAAATGCTTAAGGGCGGCGTGCTTGTTGTGGCTCTACCCCCCATCACTAAGGAGGAGGTAGTGGAGGCTAGCACATTGGGGAAGCTCTACCCGCCCAAATCTACGAGACACGTGGTTCCCTTGAGAGTTCTGGGGCTCAACATACCCTTGGAATGGCTTAATATTGAGAGGAAGGACCTCCTCCTAGACAAGCTGCGGAACCACCTCCAAAAAGGAAGATTTAGAAAGATGCCCCCTAGAACTAAGATCAATGGAAGGCTGTATACAGAGAGAGTTGTGATCTTCGAGGTGAACAAGGAGTGTCTGTGAAGATCAAGTTTCTTGCAGTACTTAAAGGGCTGGCTTCAAAAGAGGAGGAGGAGCTCGAGCTAAAGAGACCAGTTACTTTGAATGAATTGGTCAAGAAAGTAGCGGAACGCCAAGGAGAGGCGTTCAGAAGGAGGTTTTTTCGACCCCGAAGAGGGATGGCTTAGACCAGATATCATGGTTTTTATCAATGGAACGGACTATAGGCTTGTTGGAGGCAGGAAGGCGGAGATCCGGGATGGCTTTGAAGTGATCTTTTTTCCAACGGTTCATGGAGGATAACCGGAAAACGCTTTTATAGAGGCGCGGATGGTAAGCCTCCGTGTATCTCCTCGAGTGGAGTTGAGGTAAACACATGAAATATCTAGTGGTTGAATGGTCAGATGTTCACAGGCTGGCGTTAAAACTCAGCGACCTCATAACCATAGATGGCTATTTCCCAGACATCCTTGTGGCTATTGCGAGAGGAGGATGGGTGGTAGCTAGGCTGCTCTCTGACTTTCTCGGAGTGGAGGAGGTAGCTAGTGTTCGCGTGGAATTCTATGAGGGGATAAATAAGAGAAAGGGGGAGGCGCGTGTCACCCAGCCAGTTTCAGCTAGTGTAGAGGAGAAGAAAGTACTGTTGGTGGATGATGTTGCCGACACCGGAGAGAGCCTGAGGGTGGCGAGAAGCCACCTCTACGCTGAAGGAGCGGTAGAGGTGAAAGTAGCGACTCTGCACAAGAAGCCTTGGAGTAAGGTGACGCCGGACTACTACGCCGAGGAGACAGATGCATGGATCATCTATCCATGGGAGCTTCGCGAAACTATAGCCAACTTAGTTGAGAACTGGAGGCATGAAAGACCGGGGATGGCTGAAGAGGAAATCGCTAGGAGACTTGTTCGGATAGGTTTAGACCCCGAGACCGTGCATCATTTCCTTCCATTAACCCTAGATACTAAGCCAGCGGTCCGCAGGGTATCTTTATGAAGAAAGCAGCTGTGAAAAAGGGAGAACTTGTTGAAGATTTCCATGTAGCTTTTTCTGGGGTCAGACTCTCTAAACCTCTTTCTAGAGCGGAGCTTGAAGAGCTGCTCTCGGATAAGGGAGAAGTTGCCGTGCAGCTTGTTGATGCCCGTGCGGTAGCATCGCAGCGCCACATAGTTTCAGCCGCCGAACATGCAGCCCACTCCTTCGCCCGAGGAGAAAATATTGCCGCTAAACTTAGCTTGGAGTTTCTCCTCTACTTGGCTGCTGATAGACAGCTCCGCAGCGCCATAGAGAAGGTAGGAATAAAGGAGGAGAGCTTGGAGGTAGTCGCCATTACCCTTGGAAGGAAGAAAGGAGAAGTAGTTGAAGCTCTCAAGGAGCTGCTGGCGAAGCTTCCAGGAGAAGAGAATGAAAACCTCCTCGAGATATCAGAGGAGAAGGAGAAGCATCTAAGGAAGCTATTTGACATTAAGGAGGAGGAGCTGGAAGCTGCTAGGAAGGTTCATGGAGAAAAAGCGCTTGAGCATACGATTTTAGAGAGAATAGCGCTCTTCCACATCAGAAAGTAGCTGGCTCACTTGGGAAGATGCTCTGCCTTTATCTTCTCTGTAGACACCACATGCTCCGGCTTAATCACCGATATCCCAGTAAACCAGCCGAGAACCTCTATCTGCACTACCTTATCTGGAGAGGTTAGATTCACCTTCCGCTTTATCTTGGAGGCAACGGCATCGATTATCGCTCTACTCTCGATGTGTGAGCCTCTGCGCCTGACTGTGATTCGGTAAGTTTCATCGGGTGCTATGAGTTTTTCAGCGAGCTCGCTGGCAGCTTCAGCTATGGCTCCCACTTCAGTGGCCACTACTTTCTGTATGGGGACTACTTTAAGGATGAGGCGTATATCCCATGGATTCTCCTCAGTATACCTTCTCAACTGTTCCACAAATTTTATGGGATCAGTGCCGACCTTAGCCAGTATTAGTCCAGGGAAATCTGAGGGTACTATGCTCTCCTCAGGGATATCCAGGTATCTTAGGAGGCTCCAGAGCTCGGAGGAGCACTGCTTCTCCATGCCCCTCCTAGTGGAGATTAACAGGTTGAAGTCTGGAAGGGAGACTTCACTCATGCTGTGTCAGCTCCTCTAGCAACTTCCTAAGCTCGGCTCCAGCTAAATAGCCTTCACGTAGCACTCGGGGAGGCTGCACGGTGAGGTCAATTACTGTTGAGCTGATCTTCAGCGGCGTAGGGCCAGCGTCTATGACTAGGGAGATCTCCTCCTTTAGCTGTGCCAGAGCCTCATCGACTGTTGACGGAGGAGGAGTACCAGAGATGTTGGCGCTAGTTCCCATTAAGAAGCCGCCGCAAGCCTTTATCAGCTCAAGAGTAAAGCCCATTCCCGGGATCCGCACTCCAACATCCTCTCGGCCACATGTAACGATTTCAGGGAGGGAAGGCTTCTTTTTAAGAATCAGGGTTACGGGGCCAGGCCACACTAGATCTAGCTTCGGGCGCAGCCATTCTGGGACGTAGGCTATCTGCTCCACATCGGAGATTGAAGAGCAGAGGATGGGAAGAGGCTTGTCCCCCCTCTGCTTGACCTTGAAGACCTTCTTGACCGCCTCTTCATTGAAGGGATCTCCTCCTAGCCCGTAGACGGTGTCCGTTGGATAGACTATGAGTTCACCTTGCTTTACCACTGAGGCAGCCTCTTTCACTGCGTGACGCCACCGTTTTTCCAAGCTAATCTTCAAGATCTTCAAGTTGCGGCACCTAATAGAGCACTAAGCACGATAGGCTTAAATAATACTTTAACCCCGCTTTTTCTGCTATTGGAGGGGGTTGCTTTAAGATGAAGTATTTAATGTTCGAGGAAGAGGAGTGGGAGGAGGAGTTCGAGGAAGAGGAGGAGTGGCTCGAGGAGGAGGAATGGGAAGAAGAGGAGGAGTGGGAGGAAGAGGAGGAAGAGTGGTAGAAATATCCTCCCCTACCTCTTTTATGGAGGTACGGGTTGGTGGAGTTCTGTCCAAGATGCGAGAAAATGTTGGTTCCGACAAGAACTGAGAAGGGAATCTACTTAGTGTGCAAAGCTTGCGGCTACAAGAAGGCAGCTTCCAGCAAGGAAGGCTATAAGCTGGTACATGAGGTTGGAGAAGAGAAGAGGAGAACCACAATAATAGTTGAAGGAGCTGCGAGGCAGAAGGAGAAGGAAGAAGAAAGAGAGATGATGCAGGAGTATTATGACGTCTTCCTAGAGAGCTTTATGGAGACGCAGGAAGAGGAAGGCGGGGAGAGCTACGAGTAGCCGCTGCTGGCGCGTTGCCGGTGCTAAACCTTGGCAAGGATCGCAGTTATAGATAGAGAGCTCTGTAAACCACATGACTGCTATAAGGAGTGCATTCGGTTCTGCCCGATAGTCAGAACAGGGAAGAATGCCATCTTCTTAGATGAGGAATCAAAGCGTCCAGTGATCGCTGAAAACCTCTGCACTGGCTGCGGCATCTGCGTGAAGAAGTGTCCTTTCAAGGCTATCACAGTGGTTAATCTCCCTGACGAGCTTGAGGAGGAATGCGTCCACAGATATGGAGAGAACATGTTCAAGCTCTATAGGCTTCCCGTGCTAAAAGAAGGGAGGGTGCTAGGGCTTCTAGGACCCAACGGAGTCGGCAAGAGCACTTCAATAAAAATCCTCTCAGGGGAAATCTTTCCAAACTTGGGGAGAGTGGAGGAAGCTCCCTCTAAGGAGGAGGTCATTAGATTTTTCCGGGGGTCGGAGCTTCAGCCTTACTTTGAGAAGCTCTTCTCAGGGAAGATCAAAGTCGTGGTGAAGCCGCAGTACGTGGAAAAGATTCCAAGGGTGATCTCTGGAAGAGTGAGGAATCTCCTCGAGAGGGTTGATGAAGCTGGGAGGTTCAAAGAGGTTATAGAGCTTTTAGAGCTTGAGAAGGTGCTGGGTAGGGAGATTAAGCTTCTCAGCGGAGGAGAGCTGCAAAGGGTAGCTATAGCTGCCGCCGCTCTAAGAGATGTTGATGTTTACATGTTTGATGAGCCTTCTAGTTACTTAGACGTGAAGCAGCGCTTGAAAGCGGCTAAGCTCATTAGAAGGGTAGCTTCATGGGGCAAGACGGTGGTAGTAGCTGAGCACGACCTAGCAGTTCTCGACTACATGTCAGACCACGTGTGCATCCTCTACGGCAAGCCGGGAGTCTATGGAATAGTCTCCAAGCCTCATGGAGTGAGAAACGGCATAAACATCTACTTGGAGGGCTACCTTCCAGAGGAGAACTTGAAGTTCAGGAGGGAGCCAGTTAAGTTCTTCTACACGGCTAGAGAGGAAGCTCCGCTGGAGGAGAGGATGGCAAGCTGGGGGGATCTCGAGAAGAGGCTGGGAGATTTCACTCTTCAAGTGAGGGCAGGTGAGATCTATAGAGGAGAAATTATAGGCATTCTGGGTCCCAACGGCATTGGGAAGACCACCATGGTGAAGCTCCTGGCAGGAATTTTGGAGCCGGATTCAGGGTATGTGGCTACTCAGCACTTGAAAATCAGCTACAAGCCGCAGTACATAGCACCAAAGACCAGCAAGACCGTGAGAGAGGTGCTGGAGGGTCTCTCTGAAGGGATTCTAAGCGACCCATGGTTTAAGACGGAGGTCTTCGAGCCTCTCACTCTGGAGCCGCTTCTAGACCAGCCAGTGGACACCCTAAGTGGAGGGGAGCTGCAGAGGGTGGCGATAGCCGCGTGCATAGCGCAGGAGTCGGAACTCTACCTCTTCGATGAACCGAGTGCACACCTCGACGTGGAGCAGAGATTGGCTGTAGCAAGAGTCATTAGAAGAGTCACCGAGAAGAGAAGAGCAGCCACCTTTGTGGTTGAGCACGATTTAATAGCCATGGATCTCATCACGGATAGAATGATGGTCTTCTCCGGAGAGCCGGGAGTCAAAGGCATGGCAAACCCCCCCACCAGCTTGAGGAAGGGGATGAACCAGTTCCTTAGGGAGGTTGGAATAACCTTTAGAAGAGATCCTTCAACTGGGAGGCCAAGAGCTAACAAAGAGAGTTCATGGCTAGATAGGCACCAAAAAGAGATAGGGGAGTACTTCTATGCTGTAGTTTCTGAAGAGGAGGGAGGGGAGGAGTGATCAAGGAATTCATGCTGATGGGGCTGCTCACAGCGATACTTTTAGCGATAGGCTTTGTCGTAGGGTGGGTGTTCGGCAACCCGGAAGGAGTGATGCTCATAGCACTGTTCATCGCGGCAGCTATGAACATACTGGCGTACTTCCACAGTGACAAGATAGTTTTGAAGATGACTGGCGCGAAGCTGGTATCCGAAGACGAGGCTCCAGAGCTGTATGCCATAGTTGAGAGAGTGGCGATGAGAGCTGGTCTGCCTAAACCCAAGGTGGCAATAATTGACACTCCAGTTCCCAATGCTTTCGCCACCGGAAGAAATCCAAGGAACGCCGTGGTAGCAGTTACGACTGGGCTCCTCCGCCACCTCTCGAGGAGTGAGGTAGAGGCGGTGATAGGCCACGAGATGGCGCACATCAAGCATAGAGACATCTTAATCTCTGCCATGGCAGCCACAATAGCGGGAGCCATAGCCTACCTAGCGATGATAGGGCGATTCAGCATCTGGTTTGCAGACGAAGATAGAGGAGAGGCATCTCTACTTGCGCTTCTAGCTGGAATTCTAGCACCTATAGCAGCAGTGCTAGTGCAGGCTGCAATTAGCAGGGAAAGAGAGTTCAAGGCAGATGAGAGAGGGGCCAAGATCACTGGAAAGCCCTTAGCACTGGCGTCAGCCCTCGAGAAGATAGAGGCGGTTGTAAGTAGAGGCTACACCATTAGGGCTAATCCAGCTACAAGCTCACTGTGGATAGTCAACCCGATAAGGGGAGATGCCCTCTACGAACTCTTCTCCACGCATCCTCCAACGTGGAAGAGAGTTGAAAGGCTTAGGAGGCTTGCTCGGCAGCTCATGGGAAGCTAGCGCTGAGGCTCGTAGAAGATCCACGGCCTAATCTTCACTGGGCAATAGCCCAGCGAGCGATAAACAGAGATGGCGGGCTTGTTGCCCTCCTCGACGTGGAGAAGAGCCCTAGCTCCGCTTTGAATGGCATCTCTAGTAACCGCGGAGACCACAGCCTTGGCGAAACCCCTCCCCCTATAATCGGGATGCGTGTAGACATCTCCGATGAGCCATACCTCTGGAAGCCTTATGTAGCAGCATGCAATGGATACCAGCCTACCGTCAACGAACACCCCATAGTACTTGGAATTCAGCAGCATGTGGCGGGCAGCAGCACTGCTGAGGATGCATCCTTGCTCCCTCTTTATCTCCATGAAAACGCTAAGATGCTTCTCTCTAAGTGGGGAGGCGAACTCCATGTTACAGGGGTTGAAGGATTCCTCATCCGCTACCATGTCGATGAAGCGCTTCACCTCCACTTTGCCGTGACTTTCAACCAGCTGAAGCACCCGCTCTAGCTGGTGTGGAAGATACACATGTATGGTCATCCGTCTATCAAAGTCCATTATCCGAACTGCCTCCTCCATGAAACCCCAGAGATGTACTCCCAGACCTTGCCAGCCCCTCCATGAAAGAGCATAGCTGGCGATCACTCCTCCCCACACTTCAAGGAGGAGGGCTATTCTATCTAGCTCGTAGAGGAGATCGTAGAGTAGGTAAAAGTGGCTGAGAGGATCTTCTCGGTAGAGCGAAACTATGGCTCTCCACAGCTGATAGTTCAAGTCCTCGAGGCCGATGACCCCCCTCACGCTTAAAGCCTCGATCAGATGAGAAGGAAGAGGAGAGTATTTAGAGTTTAAAGCACACTTACTAGGGAAGCCAGAAGAATGTAGGGTGAAGTTCTTGGAGGAGGAGAAGAGGGAGAAGCCGTACATCTACCCACACAAGCACTGCGTTATCTGCGGAAAGATGCTCGAAATGGACTACCCGCGTCCCTACTGCCGGAAGTGCCGTGAAGAGTATGAGAAGAGGAAGAAGGCAGAAGCTCGAGCAAGGCGCTTTGAAAGAGGGATGATGATCTTCGCCTTCATAACGCTAGGGCTCTTCGCCTTCATCTACCTCCTCTACGTCTACGCCCTAAGATAGCATACACCACCCGGTAAAGATAAGAACCCCATCCAGCACTTGATTGAAGACGGGCCCGTCGTCTAGCCCGGATCAGGACGCTGGCCTCCGGAGCCAGAGGTCCGGGGTTCAAATCCCCGCGGGCCCGCCACATCCAAGCTTTACATGTACTGGCAAGCTCTAGGGCATGGTCTTTAGCTTGTTAAAGCACCTCATGGGGCTCTAACCGCTGGATATCTGTTCCATCGAAGTCTTTATCGAAGCTGATAATCGGGATGTTCCTTCTCTTAGCGAAGTAGTAGTGTAGCCCATCGTCAAAATCTAGACCTATCTTTTCAGCCAGTTCAGCAGCTATTTGTTCCTCTTCTAATGATAAATCGGCCACGATTAGCCCTTTCCATGTAAGCAACTCTAAAAGAAATTTAGCCACTAAGCTGGATTTTCCTAAAATTGCTGATATGCCGTGTACGGCGAAGTGCAGCATGTACGCACTTAGAGAACCCTTTTTCACTGCATTGAGCAGCTTGTAGGACTCCCTCCATCTTCCACGCTTGTACAACACTTCCAATACTATGTTGGCATCAATTAAATACAAACTCTCATCCTCTTTCTTAGCGCTTCTACCAAGTCCTCGCCATTCCACATGTAATCAGATCGAAGACCTATACCCACAATGGAAGCTACGGTTTCGGCTCTCCCGGACTTGCTTAAGCCTAGTTCTTTCTGGACGAGATCGATGATGGCTCTTGAAAGAGCCCCCCTACGAAAACCATACTTCTCAGCTACATACCTCCGGAATTTCTCAGCAAGCCATCTTGGCATCTCTACCTTGATGACTTCAATACTCCTTCTATTGTTAGACAATTTATTCCCCAAAGTACTATAGTACTTTTGGTCTAATAAAAATGTTCAGCGTAAAGCTGCCGCACACTCCATGTCCTCCAATGGGAAATCTAGGGGGACCCCTTGAGACCTCATGCAGTACAAGTTTTCATTCCGTGATTATAGATGCTGCGCAATATTGAGCTCAGGTACCTTTTTCGTGTTTAGGGCTTGTCATGGCAAGAATGGTGAGATGAAGCCACCTAAATTGAAGCCAACATGTGTGGCTATGGCAGGTAGTAGAGAGCCCATTCTTTTACGGCAGCATCCCGCTATCATGCTCATTATGAATGCTGTACCGATAATGTAGGTTCGTTGGATTAGAGGTGCTGTAGAGAAGGGTATTAGGTGTATGAGCGAGAAGAGAAGTGCACTTATGGTTATCGCCATCCACGGATTAACATCGTTTTCGAGTATGTAGCCGAGGAAGAGCCCTCTGAATAATGTTTCCTCTCCAACTGGGGCTAAGGCAAATGCGAGGATAAAGTACATGGCGCCCTGCTCTTCAACCCCAGGTATTGGAAAACTGTATCTCTCTGCGGGAGCTGTGTGGAGTTCAACGTATGCTATTAAGATCGCGAGGAGGGTGGATAGAAGAAATACAGTGAGTATTTTCGTGAAGCCGATAATTCTAAAGCCTATGATGTTGTCCTCTGGCTTCAATGCAAACTTCACAACTGTTATGGATAGTACTACAAAGAGTAGCTCTATAATGGCAACGCTGAGAATCGCGTTGCGGGAGATCGCGTATACCACGGAGCTAGCTATGGCGCTGGGTATGAAGACTACTAGCCATACCGCAAAGCCCTTGACAACGCCAAGCAACCTTCGGGCTGCCATGAACATTCCTCACCGCTAAAAAAAGCATTGTATCCTAATAATTTTTTAACTATTGCTGAAGAATCTACATGGACAACTCTTCCATAACCAACAAAGAAAATTCCAGGCCACCTAGAGATACAGCGTGCTTTATATCTTCTAAAAGGGAGTTCCGCTTCGCTTTAAATTGCTGAAAAGCTATGTTTTTTAATTTGAAATGCATCGTGCGGTTTTTAAGCTTCTTAGTGTGGAATGCCCTTGAAGACGGATGTTGACGAGGTGCTTCAAGCAGTCACGGCAGCTAGGAGGAGAGCTGAAGAGATAGCTAGGAGGTTATGCTTAGAGACCTCAACGCTGCCCTGCTTTGAAGCCTATGTGCTGAATATTATCATGCTACAGATGGCGTCGGATATGCGTAGAGGGAGGAGGGTAGATGTTGGAAGATACGCTTCAGTCGTTGAGAGAAAGCTCAGCAGTAGGAAGAGAACTGTGCTGCTAACAGAGATTTGCAGGCTTTATTGCGAAGAGCTGCAAAAAGAGAAGCTACGCATCATAGCTGATGTTGGCTGTGGCCTCGGCTTGAATTTAAACATCACTAAAAGTTATGTTGCCGATTCAGAGATCTTATTGGGCATTGATAAAAATCTCCACTTCCTTAAAATGCTTAAGGGAATGGTTGCTGGGGCAGAGGCTATACTGGCTGATGCTTCAGCACTGCCGTTAAAGGATGAATCTATAGACATGATTTTCTGCACGGGAGTTGTTCACGAGCTTCCAAACCTTAATGCTATCGATGAAATTAAGCGGGTTCTTAAGAATGGCGGGAAGGCTCTGCTTGTAGATACTGCTTTAAGGAGCATTCCTTCGCAGGTGCTCGACATCACTAGAAGGCTTAGGGTAAGGCTTGGCAAGGAGCCGGAGATGCCCTACACGTTGAAGCAGCTGTTTTCGAAAATCGAAGCGCTCGGCATGCACATGGAGAAGAGTCTTGTTTTTTGGAGAGCTTTCATAATTGGGATTGTAGCGATAGTTGCAAGTAAAACTTCAGTTGCGAAGATCAAACTATCGGCTGGAGCACATTCGGAGAAGCTGAGTTTTCATTGACTAAAGGGTTTGGAGCACACGCTAGGGAGCTGTAAGGCTTGCAAGTCTTAAGATGTTTAGGGGAAAGGCAGATATCATAATAACACTGTTAAACAGAGCGGTGTTATACGTGCCAACACGTCTTCCAGAGCAGATTCTTAAAGCCAGGTATGGCAGATTTCAAGAGCTATTAAGGAATAGTGAAGTCGATGCCGTGATGTTGAGAACCCTCTCAAGCTTCAAGTACTTTGCTAGGGTTAAGTGGCTTAGACCTGCACTTCTAATACCCGCTGAAAGCGAGCCTATAGCTTTTGTTGCCCGTGGTGAGGAGGATTTCTTCCGTGAACGAACTTGGATAGGTAGCATTGTCACATATGCTGATGGAGGAGAATTGATGGGAAAGGTGTCACGGACCATCAGGGAGATGAAGTTTAGAAGGGTTGGCCTTGAATTTGGAATTGAGCGCGATTCCTACATCCTTTTCTATGAGATGTTTAAACGTTTGAATCCTCAAGTGGAGGTAGTGGATGTCAGTCAGCTGATTTTTCAGCTGAGGATGGTTAAAGAGGCTGTTGAACTGGATATGATACGCAGAGCTGGCAGAATAGCGGCTAAGGTGGTGGAAGACGTTCTTTCAAGGGTTAAGATGGGGATGTCGGAGACTGACATAGCCGCTGAAGCTTACTACGAACTATATAGGAGCGGATGTGAGGAGCCGCATGTATTAGTAAATGTTGGTCCTGAGCCGCGAGTGCATTCAGAGCCCTTTAAGGACGTTGTGGTCAGGGAGGGTGTCTTCGTGACCATGATTGTAGCTGCAGATTACAATGGCTATTACGCTAATGTATCGAGAACCAAATACATGGGGGAGGCTAGCGGTGTTGCTGGTAGGGCGCTTGAGTGCATGAACATGGTCTTTGAACAAGCGCGAAATCTAACTAAAGCTGGTGTGAGGTTCATTGACGTCATGAAAACACTGGACAAGATATATGCAGAGTACGGGTTTTTGGAGCATAGGGTTGCAGGGTATGTGCATGGAATTGGATTGCAGGTAGAGGAGCCGCCCATAACAACTATAGTGCCAGCTCACAGGATGATAGATGTGAAGCCTGGCATGGCTATAGCACTTGTTCATGCTCCTCTCCTGCTTAAAGGACTTGGCCAGGTTAAGCTGGAGGACACGTTCATCGTTAGAGAAGATGGCAGTTTGGAGAAAATCACGTGACTGAATGCTAAAGTTTCACCACTTGAAGGAGCTGTTCGACGAGCTTGTCATCCTTGAGTATTTCACGGAGCTGTTCACGAGAGGTTATTGGACGGGCTCTAACAATTCTAGCGGCTCTCTTGGAGCCTACTCCGGGTAGCATTTGCAGCGTTTTTAGGCTGGCTTTGTTGATGTCAATGGGGTAGGGAAGCCCTACTACTGAGCGAAAGCCATAATCTACCACGACGATGTCAATGAACCTACCTAGGGAAAGGCGTTCCGGGATAGCAACCAATATCGGGTAGCTGCCGATCTGTCTTGCATAGGTGGTGTTGCGTTCCATAACCTCTGTTCTCACCCTTCTCAGCACCGTGTAGTGCGGCACTACTCTGCGGAGCATGGGGAGGTCGATCTCTCTTCGGATCTTCTCCTTGTAGGCTTTGAAGAACTTCCTATGGCGCTTGATGATACTATCGCCTATACTCCACATTCTCGTATTGGGGAATACCAGAATTTGCCTTAAGTTGATCCGCCGGATCATGAGTCCTCTATCGAGGATTTCCTTGAGGAAGCGGAAGTTGAGCTCATAGGTTTCCCTTCGTTCACCCATTAAGCCGTAGACGAAGTTTATGCCGGGGAGAAGGTGAGGTAAGCCGTTTTCTCCTCGGATGGCTCCAACCTTGTTGATAATTTCCACGGCTAGGAGGGCTTCTTCTGGCTCGACTTTGAGGTTGTTGAGCTTAACTACGAGGGGGTCGGCGGATTCCACTCCGAAGGCAGCTACGTCGCCGGGTGTGTGGTAGGCGACTATGATCTTGGCAATTGTCTCTGACAGCTTTGGGTGGTGTGCTATGGTTCCGGGGTTCACATTATCTATGTGGAGCACTTGGAGGTTTGGGGCTGCTTGCCTTATCCCCTTGAAGAGCTTCTCGATAGCCTCTGGGTTTGGCTCTGGGAACTCGTAGTTGCCTACACCCTTAGCCATATAAGAGAATAGATCTGGCTGCCTTCCCAAGCGGAAGTGCATTACGCCTAGGCTGTGGAGGGCCTCGATCTCCTTGACGATGTGCTCCACGGGGCGGAAGCTGGGCTCCCCGTAAAGGGGCTCGGTGCAGAAGGAGCATCCGCCGGTGAACCAGCGGGGACATCCTCTATAGGTTTCGATCTCGCAGAGGAGAGATTCTGGGTAGTTGGGGTGCTGAGTAACTATTCTGGCTCCTCTCACAGCGACTTCTCCTAGCTCTGCTTCACTCTCCCTAGTCTTGAAGGGGTCTACGGCGTCGACGTTGAGCTTGGCGTCCATTAGATCCATTACAACCTTGTCCGGGTCACCCTTCACTATGAGGTCGTAGAGCCCGGAGACAAGATCAGATGGTAAGGCGGTTCTTCCACCTTCCCTTCCAAAGCCGAAGCGGGCTGCTGGTCCGCAGAGCAGTTTAACCGGAGTGAGGATGCGCTTGCCTACTTCGATTACGTCCTTTAGGGTTGCTGGAGAGCCTCCGAGATATTTTCCAGGTACAGTGACTCCGGCGATGAAGATGAGCAGCTGACTTTTCTCAGCGACTTGCTTGAACTCGTCGAAGTTGCGGCGCACTTGGTCTAGGGTGTAGTAGAGGACTTGGCAGTGAGGACTCTTCATCCATAGGGCTCCCGCGACGTAGCGGGGATATACATCGATGTAAGGTGGAACGCCCAGTCCAGCTGGCTCATCGGTGTAGCCATCTAGGATTACGGCTCTATTAATAGTCAATGAAGCCTACCTCTCGAAGTGGCTCCAGCCAAGCGGCGGAATCACCCTCTCCTCTTCCTTAGAACGATAGTATACCTTGTTTTCCTCCACCACCTTGCCTATTCTCAGCAGCCTTCCTCCAGCCGCTCTGGCCACTCTACAGGCTTGGGGCCACATCCCCTGCCTCACAGTGACTACCAGTTCGAACTCCTCACCGCCGTAGAGTACGAGGTCGAAGAGCTCTAAGCCGCGTTCCTCGGCATATCTTTTGAGCCTAGGGGGAGCCGGAAGCTCGGTGATTTCGAAGCCCACACCGCTCATCCTTGAGAGTTCATGGAGGGATTTGGCGAGACCGTCGCTGGAGTCTATGGAGGCTGAGACTACGCCGCTCTCAGCCAGTGCTACCCCTAGGTTTACCCTAGGCTTAGGGGTGTAGACGCTGCGTAGAGCCAGTCTTTTCAGCTGCTCATCCTTCACGGGGAAGCCTTCAAGGAGAATCTTGAAGGCTAACCCGGTCCATCCAAAGTACCCAGTTACAGCCACCAAGTCGCCGGGTCTAGCTCCGGAGCGGGGGATGATGGAGCGCCCAGCTACTCCAAGCCCCACTGAGGTAGCTACTACCTCTGGCGCCTCACCCAAGTCTCCTCCTATGTAGAGGGAGTTGAACTTCCGGCAGGCTGAGGAGAAGCCTTTGACTATGCTCTCGGCGTCCTCAACTTCAAGGGAGGAGGGAGCTGAGAGGGAGAGGAGAAGGGCCAGAGGCTTGGCCCCCTTAGCTGCTAGGTCGCTTAAGCTGTAGACGGCGCACTTCCATCCAAACTGCTGATAGGACATTCCGGGGAGCTTGTCGGAGCCCTCCGAGAGGGAGTCCACGGTGACCACTATCGATTTTCCATCAACTCGTAGGTCGGAGGCGTCGTCACCAAACTTGAGGAAGCCGGGGTCGTCAACATACTTGGAGATCAGCTTGAGGAAGCCCAGCTCCCCTACATCGCGCAGCTTCAACACCAAGCACCTACAAGCCCTTAGGAGAAAAAACGTAAAAAGAGTTCACCGACCTCGAATAATGAAGCTCCGCGAGACCACAAAATTTTTACATCGCCTGAAGATAACAACACGAGGAGCCCCGGTAGCTCAGCTCGGTAGAGCGGCAGCCTTGTAAGCTGTTGGTCGCGGGTTCAAATCCCGCCCGGGGCTCCATCCTTCCATTCTTGCACAGCTTAATATTGGCAGTAGATAAGTCCTCTCTTTGAGAGAGCCTCGTTAGGGTAACTTGAAGAGCTGGAGCGTAAAATTTGAGGGTGGATTGATGCCCGTCGAGTAGCGAGCGAGGTCGAAGAATTCTCGTAGGGAGAAGAGGTTCTTTGATGAAGCTACTGATCATGGTGCTGAACTACGTAATAGTAGGACTTAAGATGGAGCATCCCCATTAGATTCTAGGGATCCTTTAAGACGGCAAGGTAATTATGGGCGTATGCATGTTCTTTTATTGGCGGTGAGCTTACACCTTGGAGATCGCGGAGATAGCCTCCCTGAAGCCCACCCTTTTCTGGCGTGATCCACTAGTGGTGGCACTCAGCGTATTGGCTGGCAAGACCCGGAGAAGCCCCTATCGAGTAGTTGTAACGGACTATAACATGAAGGTAAAAGGTGTCCTCACTGGGAGACGAGTCTTAGAGGTACTCCTCGGAAGAAGAGGAACTTCCCTTAGAGAAAGAGAGGGAATTAAAGGCATCTTAAGGGAGCCAGTGGGGCTCTTCATAGATGAGGCAAGACACCTCTTCGTTGAGGACACTCCTCTTCAAGCTGTGTTACAGTACATGGCTGAAAACGAGATCGGACAAGTAGTGGTTGTCAATCAGGTGGGAGGCTTCAGAGGGATCGTCGATGAGGAATGCCTCTTGAGGAGGTTGATTGGCAAGAAGTTTGGAATAAGAGTTTCGGAAGTTATGTCGGAGACCGTCCATTCCATCCCCCCTGAAATAAACCTCTTGGAAGCAGCGCATATGATGGTTGATCTCATGGTGAGAAGGCTAGTGGTTCTGAGGGAGAAAACTCCTCTCGGAGTTTTAACTGTGACAGACATCTTGAACTATGTGCTAGCGAAGGAAATGCACATTGAAATGCTACTCTATGACC
>JAGHCH010000041.1 GCA_021160575.1 Thermoproteota archaeon
CTATAAGCTCGAGCTTATACTGCCTTGCAGCAACCTCCACAGTCAGCGTCTTGCCAGTTCCAGGAGGACCCCAAAGTAGAGCAGCTCTCTTAACCTTCTCGCCCTTCAGTCGTGCCTCCAGCCATCTACCAAAGCGAAGAGCCTCCTCCCTATTCCCCACTATATCGTAGAGAGTCTTGGGCTTGTACTTCTCCACCCAGAGCTCCTCGGGCACAGAGGGCACCTCACTTGGCGATGCCCTTCTTCCTTCCGAAGTACACCAGCTTTGCTAGAAGGTTGTTGAGCTGTATTTCATCGTCGGAGCCCTCTATGATCCTATACTCAATTTCGCCTACTATGTCTGCTAGCTCCACCTTGCTGTCCTCGGGGATATCGAGCTCAAAGATCTCCCGGTGGATTTGCCTGATGACGTCAACTCCTGAGAGCCCATAGTTTATGAGCAGCGCCCTCAGCATGTCTCTAGCTCCAAGAAAGTCCCCTCTGAGGGCTCTTGTGAGCATCTCTCTTAGCTCGCGTGGATTTGCTTTTCCAGCAATTCTAAAGACAGCATCGGCATCAACTTCCTTACCAAGAGAGGCCGCTGCCTGCAAAGTGTTTATGATCTTCCTGAGATCTCCTCCACCAACGTAGAGAAGTGCTTTAATGCCCTCCTCAGTGATCTCCACCTTCTCTAGTTCACAGATGTACTTGATCCTAGCTATGATATCCTCCTCTGAAAGCGGTCTAAACCTAAAGAGGGCGCACCTTGACTGGATGGGCTCTATGATCTTGCTGGGATAATTGGCTATCAAGATAAACCTACAAGTGCCCGTATACCTCTCCATCGTTCTTCTGAGGGCCTGCTGGGCGTCGGCAGTCATGTTGTCTGCTTCATCCAATACCAGTATCTTGAAAGGAATATCACCAAGGGCGAGGGTTCTGGCAAATTCCTTCACAGTAGTTCTGATGACGTCTATTCCTCTCTCATCACTGGCGTTGAGTTCCATGTAGTTTTGAGCGAAGTTCTCTCCAAACAAGTCGTGAGCTAAGCACATTGCAGCCGTGGTCTTGCCAGTTCCCGGAGGGCCTGCGAAGAGGCAGTGCGGCATGGACTTCTCTTCAACAAACTTCTTGAGCCTCTTGACGACCTCTTCCTGGTTGACAATCTCGTCGAGGGTTCTCGGCCTGTACTTCTCGGTCCACATAATTTCTACTTCGGCAGACATGGCTGGTCCTCCCAGCTTACCTTGCTTCCCTCTCACTTAAAACCTAGGCGTTAATCCCTATATCCCCTTTCCAGCTGGCTAAGCGGGCACGCTTAATTAGCCGCACCCACCAAATTGTATCCGTGGAGAGGAATGTCGCTGGAGATCAGAGACGCCGTCAAGTTTCAAGACTTCATGTTCGAGGAGCTGGCAGTGCCAGTCGTCTTCATAAAGGAGTGCCCTATCTTCTCAATAAGTGGCGAAGAGCTAGGACCCTTTGAGGCTGGGCAGGAAGCAGAGCTACCCCTTTGGGCAGCTCAAGTTTTAGAGAAGGAGGGGTATGTGGAGGTCAAGAAAACTCCTGAACTTACCCTACAAGAGCTGTCTAAGGCTGTATGGAAGGAGGAGCGCTCTGATACGCTCTTCCCCATCCCTTTAGACTTCTACGCTAGGCTTCGCAGATACCTTCAAGCTCTCAAGAGGAAGGTTAGAGAATCCCCCTCTCCAGACATCCTCCACGAGCTTAGAATGGCCGAGACCAAGGCTCAAGATCTTGTGAGCTGCAGAATCCAGAAAGTCATTCGCCTAGCTCTAGAAAAGGAGGCTCACCCCAAAATCGTGGAGAGCATGGCCTTTGAGGAGCGCATTCTATTTAACGAGGTACACCAGCTAGTAGAAGCTTGGCGCAACACTATTTTACGTTCACCCTAATTAAGGGGAGAAAGCCTTGACGATCGAGCTTACCCCGGAACTCACAGACCCCCGGGAGCGGTTTGTCAACTTCTACAAGATGTTCCAAGACAGTGAGGGGCGCTACAAGTATCGAGACCTTATCGGGAGAATGGCCATAGAGGGAAAGAGGTCTCTTGTGATAGACTTCGATGATCTTCTAGGCTTCGACCCAGATTTAGCCCTCATGCTTGAAAAGGAGCCCTCAAAGGTCATCGAAGCTGCCAGCCGAGCCATAGGCGATGTAATGCGCGTAGAGAACATGGAGTACGCTAGGCGTATCCAGAAGTTTCATGCTCGCTTCCGCAACCTACCTGAGGTTCTCCCCCTTAGAGCTATCCGCTCGGAGCACATAGGGAAGTTTGTCATGCTCGAGGGCATTGTGATCCGCGCCACCAATGTGAAGCAGCTTCTCGTAGAGGCGGTCTTCCAATGCCAGCGCTGCGAGGAGAAGATCCCGGTACCACAGCATGAAACCGGGATTACCCCCCCTCTCCAGTGCCCAAACCCTTCATGCCAGCGGAAAGGTCCCTTCAAGCTGCTGCCAGAGGAATCCACCTTCCTAGACTGGCAGAGGATCACCATACAAGAAAAGCCGGAGGAGCTTCCCCCCGGACAAGTGCCGAGATCCATAGACGCTGTGCTCAAGGAGGACTTGGTGGACACCGTGCGACCAGGTGATCGCGTGCTTGTAACTGGGATCCTAAAGCCGCAGCAAGAGGTTACTGCAAGAAGCTTTAAGCCAGCTACCTTCTCCCCCTACCTTGAAGTCAACCACATAGAGGCTGCTTCCAAGGCTGCAGAGGAGATAGAGATCACCCCTGAAGATGAGGAGAAAATTCTGGAGCTGGCGAGGGACCCACTCATCCACCAGAGGATCATTAGCAGCATAGCTCCCTCCATTCACGGCTACGAGGAGATCAAGGAGGCTATAGCCTACCTCCTCTTCGGAGGAGTTCCAAAGGTAATGCCGGACGGCGTGCGGATTAGAGGGGATATCCACGTCCTCCTTATAGGAGACCCGGGAACGGCTAAATCTCAGCTGCTCAAGTACGTAGCCAGAATAGCTCCAAGAGGAGTCTATACCAGTGGAAGAGGTTCAACTGCCGCTGGCTTGACCGCTGCAGTGCTCCGCGACAAGGCCACGGGCGAATATGTTCTTGAAGCAGGTGCACTAGTTCTAGCCGATGGAGGTGTAGCTTGCATTGATGAGATTGACAAAATGCGTCCAGAGGATAGAGTCGCCATACACGAGGCTATGGAGCAGCAAACTGTAAGCATAGCTAAAGCTGGGATAGTTGCCCAGCTAAACGCTAGGTGTGCTGTGCTCGCCGCAGCTAACCCCACTTTAGGGAGATACTCCGAGCACAAGACTCTAGCTGAGAACATAGCTGACCTCCCAGTCACCATACTCTCGCGCTTCGACATGATTTTCCCCTTAATGGACAGGCCGGATGAGCAGAAGGACCGCGCCCTCAGCGAGCACATCTTGAAGCTCCACAGAAAAATCTTCACCCCGGGTGTGCAAATCATCCCGCCAGATCTCCTTAGGAAGTACATAGCTTATGCCCGCAAGAACATTAAGCCTCGATTAACCCCCGAGGCTGAGCGTAAGCTTCAAGAGTTCTACCTGCAGATGCGCAAGATGGGTGAAGGCGAAGGCTCCCCTGTACCTATTTCAGCTAGGCAGCTTGAAGCTCTAATTCGGATGACTGAAGCCCGCGCAAGAATGGCCCTTCGAGAGGAGGTCACTGAGGAAGATGCTGAGGCCGTCACCAAGCTCATGAGGGAGTTCCTCTTCAAGGTGGGCATGGACCGCTCCACTGGCAGACTTGATATCGACTCCATAATGCTAGGCAGGCCGAAATCAGTTGGTGATAAGCTAGGCAAGCTTCTTGAGATACTCCTAGAAATGGAGAAGGAAGCTAGCGGCGCACCAGTGCGCAAGGAGGACTTCGTGGAGAGAGCTATTCAAGCAGGGCTTGAAGAATCCTTCATAGAGAAGACCCTAGCAAGGTGGAGAAACGAGGGTGTAGTCTATGAACCCAGCCCAGGCTACATTAAGAGGGCGTAGCCGGGAGGGCTAAGCTATCAAGGTCTCTGAACTTCCATTTCCAAAGCGAGTCATAGAGCTACTCGAGAAACACGGCTACACCTCCCTTTACCCTCCTCAAGAGGCGGCGGTCAAGGCTGGCGCCCTTGACGGCACTAACCTCGTGCTAGCGATTCCCACAGCCTCTGGCAAAACCTTTGTAGCTGAACTCTGCACGCTCAAACATTTCTTGGAGGGGAGAGGCAAGACTCTCTACTTAGTGCCTCTTCGAGCATTAGCTTCAGAGAAGTTTGAGGAGTTCAAGAAATATGAGCCCCTTGGAATTCGAGTAGCCATCTCCACTGGAGACTACGACTCCTCAGATCCCTGGCTTGAACGCTACGACGTCATAGTAGCCACCAACGAGAAGGCAGACTCCCTCCTAAGGCATCGCGCCCACTGGATCGATCAAGTCTCCCTCATAGTGGCTGATGAAGTACATCTCATCAACGAGTCCTCCAGAGGACCAACCCTCGAGGCCGTGCTAGCTAGGCTCAAGCAAGTTAATCCAAAAGCTCAGTTCCTTGCCCTCAGTGCTACAATCAAGAACTCAGAGGAAATAGCAGAGTGGCTAGATGCCAAGCTTGTTGTAAGCGATTGGCGGCCAGTCCCCCTTCGAGAAGGCGTTTTCCTGCACGGCAAGATTTTCTTCAAGGATGGCGAAGTAGCTGAAGTCAAGGTTAAACACGCCGACGCCGCGGTAGCCCTCACAGTGGACGTCATCAGAGCTGGAGGACAAATCCTCATCTTCACCAACTCAAGGCAGTCCGCAGTAGCTATAGCCAAGAGGTTGCAAGAGCATGTGGCCCCCCTACTGAAGAGAGCAGAGCGCGCTGAGCTCATGCGAGTAGTGCAGGAACTCTTCTCAGCTGGCGAGCGGACGAGAATTAGTGAGCTGCTTGCAAGGCTTATCTCAAGTGGCGTAGCCTTCCACCACGCTGGGTTATCATCAGAGCAGAGGCGAATAGTCGAGAATGCCTTCAGATCGCTTCTCCTCAAAGCTGTGGTGGCTACCCCCACCCTAGCAGCTGGAGTAAACCTCCCCGCTAGGAGGGTGGTCATCTACAACTACCATAGATACGAGCCTGGCAAAGGGCAGCAGATGATCTCTGTGCTTGAAGAGAAGCAGATGGCTGGAAGGGCTGGAAGACCAAGGTACGACGACTTCGGCGAAGCAGTACTCATCGCTAGAACAGAGGATGAGATGGAGATGCTCTTCGAATACTACATCTTAGCAGAGCCTGAGCGCATCTGGTCTAAGCTGGGCTCAGAGCCAGCGCTGCGCAGCCATGTTCTCGCCTGTGTAGCCTCCGGCTTCGCTCACTCTGAGGAAGGCGTAATGGAGTTTATCAAGAACACCTTCTATGGCTACCAGTTCGGAGAACACAGTGTGAGGGGCACAGTCGCCCGCGTCCTCGAGTTTCTCGAGCGAGAAAAGATGCTGAAGCTAGAGGATCACATGCTTCAAGCAACCGCCTTCGGCAGAAGAGTCTCCGAACTCTACATAGACCCTCTCTCAGCAGTAGTCCTACGAGATGGCCTCTTCAAAGCCTCCAAGAACTCGATCCCCATAGGGCTCCTCCACCTTATCTGCAGCACTCCAGACATGCCTAAACTCTATCTAAGGCGGCGGGACTGGGAGCCCCTTGAAAGCTTCCTAAACAGTCACAGACAAGAGTTCATCACCCTCCCACCCGACGAGTTTGAAGATCCAGAAGCCTACGAGTACTTCCTCATGGAACTGAAGACCGCCCTCCTAATCTACGACTGGATAGAGGAGTTTCCGGAGGATACTATCATAGAAAGGTACGACGTGGGCTCAGGAGATATACGGGCTTTCATAGAGACGGCGAAGTGGCTCATCTACTCGGCTCATGAACTGGCGAAGCTCTTTGGTAGAAATGACTTGCTAGCTCCTATCCGCCGTCTACTTTCGAGAGTTGAGCATGGTGTTAAGGAGGAGCTTCTCCCACTGGTCTCTCTGAGGGGGGTCGGCAGAGTTAGAGCAAGAGCTCTATACCAAGTTGGATATCGCACCCTAGAGGATCTCAGAGCAGCTTCGTTAGCGGAGCTGGTTAAGGTGCCTACAATAGGTGTTGAAACTGCTAAACTCATTAAAGAGCAGCTTGGGGAAGCGATCTCCGAGAAAGAGCTGCAAGAAATCCCTGAACCTAAGCGTAGGGGACAGCAAGTTTTAGAGGACTACTTGCCTAAGGAGTGAAGATCTCAACTGAATAAGGTAAATAACCTACTCACACCAATTCCTTCACTCACTAGCTAAAGGCTTAAGGTGAAGCTGATGCGCCGCTTCCATGTAGCAGCTGAAGATGAGATCAAGAATGGCCGAACCGCCGACATCTACTACTGGCGTACTCGTGAGATCCTCGAGGCAAAGGGCTATGCCTCCACGAAGGTGATTTTAGAGGTTTCGATTAGCAATCTCCCTCGGGAGTGGAAGTGGGGAGTGCTCTGCGGAGTGGAAGAAGAGGCTTATCTATTTGAGGGGCTCCCTGTAAACGTGTGGTCTATGCCAGAAGGAACCATAATGCCTCCACGGGACGCTAGAGGGCTCCGCATCCCCATTATGTCCATTGAGGGACCCTACGCCTCTTTTGTGCACCTCGAAACGGCTATAATCGGGCTCATCTGCCAAGCCTCTGGAATAGCCACTGCAGCTGCCCGTGTTAAGAAGGCTGCCGATGGAAAGCCCTGCTTCTCCTTCGGCATAAGGAGAATTCACCCTGGAATAGCTCCCATGGTTGATAGAGCTGCCTTCATAGGTGGATTTGACGGAGTTTCAGGTATCTTGGGCTCTGAACTTATAGGCGAGCCCCCAGTAGGAACAATGCCTCATCCCTTAATACTCATCTTGGGCGATGTAGAGAGAGCTGTGAAGGCCTTCGACGAGGTTATAGACCCTAAAGTGCCGAGAGTAGCTCTAGTGGATACCCTCTACGATGAGAAGGTAGAGTCGTTGAGAGCCGCCGAGGCTCTTGGAGACAAGCTCTATGCAGTGCGCCTAGATACCCCCGGCTCTCGGAAGGGGGACTTTGCTGACATAGTGAGAGAGGTGCGCTGGGAACTCGACATACGCGGCTACCGCTACGTCAAGATCATGGTCTCCGGCGGACTAAACGAGTACTCCGTGAAGGAACTCAGCCGAGCTGGAGCCGACGCCTTTGGAGTAGGCACCTACGTCAGCAACGCCCCCTCAATAGACTTCACAACAGATGTCGTGGAGATTGAGGGTAAGCCCATCGCCAAGAGAGGCAAGCTCTCTGGCAGAAAGCAAGCCTGGAGATGCCCCAGTTGCTACACATGGCTTGTAACTCCATGGGACACTCCGGAGACTTCATGCCCTAGCTGCTCAACCCCCATGGAGGCCATGCTGAAGCCAGTTATAAGGGAAGGGAAGGTTTTAGCAAAGCTGCCCTCACCCAAGGAAATCCGTGAGTACGTGCTGAAGCAACTGGAGCATTACAGCCTGGATTAGGTGGTCTGTCAATGGAGTTCACCATAGTTAATGTCAAGGCAAGAGAGGTTCTAGACTCCCGCGGAAATCCAACAGTCGAAGCAGAGGTAGTCCTTAAGGGAGGTGCCTTAGGATCAGCGCTGGTACCCTCTGGAGCTTCCACCGGCATGTATGAAGCTCTTGAGCTTAGAGACGGCGATCCAAGGCGCTTCAAAGGCAGGGGCGTGCTCAAAGCTGTGGAGAACGTTAACAAGGTGATAGCTAAGGCTGTCATAGGGCTTGATGCCAGAAATCAGAGACAGATTGATGAAACTATGATAGCACTTGACGGCACGCCTAATAAGGCGAAGCTGGGCGCCAACGCCATTCTCAGTGTATCCATGGCTGTCGCCAGAGCTGCCGCAGCCCAGTCAGAGCTTCCCCTCTACAAGTACCTTGGAGGAAGCCAAGCCAAAACCCTTCCAGTTCCTTTGATGAATATTATTAATGGAGGCAAGCACGCAGGAAACGAGCTTGAAGTGCAAGAGTTCATCATAATCCCCGTCAACGCCGACACCTTCAGAGAGGCTCTCCGCATGGGCGTAGAAATTTACCACAGCTTGAAGGAACTCCTCAAGGAGAGGTACGGGCTAGCTGCAATAAACGTGGGGGATGAAGGGGGCTTTGCACCACCTCTCAAGAAGTCTAGAGAGGCCCTAGACTCGCTAATAGAGGCTATTAAGCGAGCTGGCTACAGCCCTGAAGGCGATGTCTACCTAGCTCTAGACTGCGCCGCCTCAAACTTCTACTCCACGCAAGAAGGAGTCTACAAGCTTGACGGAGAACTCTTCACGCCAAGCCAGCTACTGGAGTTCTATCTTGCCTTGATTGATGAGTACCCGATAGCCTCCATTGAAGACCCCTTCTACGAGGAGGATTACTCCACCCATGCAGAGCTAGTCAAAAAGACCAAGGGAAGGCTTCAAGTGGTGGGCGATGATCTCTTTGTAACCAACGTCAGCCGCCTCAAGAAGGGCATAGAACTACAAGCAGCCAACGCCCTCCTCCTCAAAGTAAACCAGATAGGTAGCCTCACTGAAGCCTTGGAAGCAGCTAAGTTAGCTCAAAGCAGCGGCTTCAACATAGTAGTAAGCCATCGCTCCGGCGAGACAGAGGACTCCTTTATAGCTGACCTAGCGGTAGCCATCAACAGCGGTCAGATAAAAACCGGAGCCCCTGCAAGAGGGGAGCGAACAGCTAAGTACAATAGGCTTCTAAGAATAGAAGAGGAGCTGGCTGGGAGAGCTGTTTTTCCCGGGGCTAGCGTCTTTAAGAAGTAGCATCTATATCTGAAGTGGGAGCGGCAGGTCTTGCAGCTGAGGCAGGGCGAAAAGCTCATCTTTAAGCTGACGCCACACCCCTTCTCCTTCCTAGACCTTTATCTCCTAGCCCTCTACATGGCCGCTCTAGGCTATCTCTTCACCTTCCAGCGGAAGCTCATTCTCTCCTACATCCCGCAGCAGATGCTAGGTCTCCTAGCCCCCCTTAACCGCTACCTAGGTGTCACTTCTCCAGCTCTTGTCCTCTGGATAGTTATAACAGTGCTCCCATTCCTTGTGGCAGCTATTCTCAAAATTAGATGGCGTTGGTTCTTCTTCGCATTAGCAGTCGTAGCCATAGGCTTGGCGGTGAAATACTACTTCAACTACTCAGAGAACTTCATCTACCTCCCACAGCTAGCCATAGGAATCCTCGGCATAATAGCCGTAGACCTCTTCAGAAGAGGCCATAAATTCTACATCACCGACCAGCGCATCATCACCGAGCTGAAATTCCTCTCCCACCACATCAGAGAAGTCTCCCTCACCCGGATCAGCGACCTAGTGCTCATCAAACCCTTCCTAGGAAGGATCTTCAACTACGGCACCATCATCCCCATCACCCCCTCCGGCTTCGGACTAGGAGAAGACTTCTCAGCAGTAGCCGGAACCACTGGCGCCAAAGGAGCCTCAGTCACCGTAGCCGGAGGAAGAACAGTCTCCGTACCCAGAGGAAGAAGCTCCTACGTGCTCTTCGGAGTCAAAAACCCAGATAAAATCTACAACGAACTATCCCTCCTCACAAGAAGGCAAGAGGAAACCTACTACCTCAAGGACATCTCAGAGAAGATCGGGCACTTCCTAGAAAAAGCCGAGGAGAAAACCGAGTGATTTGCCAAAGCAGATCATCCGACTCATCAGAAGCCTCTTCTTGTTCTAGAGGTATTCTTTGACAGCGTAAGCGAGGACAGGGTCTGTGATCATGTATCCTTCAGCGGTTTTCTTGATCATTCCCATGTTAATGAGATTCTTGAGCATGTGGTTGAGGGTGTTTTTAGGAATTTTACCCAGCTTTGCTTCAATGAATCTCTGAATTTCCGACCATGATGTTGCCCCTCTTTCAGCTAGAATTTTCAGAATTGCAGCATACCTCGGCTTACCCACACCTGTCACTTGGAGGGCGTGATTGAGCTCTTGATAAGCTAGCTTAGCCGCCATGTCAAGCACTGTGCCTAGTTCTCTTATCTTGAGCTTTGTGTAGGCATAGCCGAAGTATGTTAGCCAGCCGATTACCCCGTCAAACAAGTCTAGAGCTTCTTCAATGAGTTTTCCCGGTGGCTCATCTCCCTCCTGCTCAAAGCCTTTAACGAGAAACTCTCTAGCACGCTCTCTGCTAAGGGGTTTTAATTCAACTTTGTAGAATGGCCTGCCGTAGAGAGGCGCTGAAGGGTCATCAACCCTCAGAAACCGGTATAGCGTGCCCACATGCGATCCCGAAACCACGATCCGCACAGGAATATGGTCGTAAAGATAGGCTATAAGTGCATCAAAACGGCATCTACACCTTCTCAACTCCTGCGCTTCATCTAAAACCAATACTTTCCCTTCAAGCCTCTCCAGCACATTAACTAGTGTATTGAAGTCTCTGCGCCGAAATCTTATGCCAAGCACCCTCACCTCAATGCCCTCAATGGACTCAGCAATCACCCTAAACCACGACTTCTGGCTTAGTCCCCTCTCCAAGAGAAACGCTATGTCGCTGATCGACAGCATGCCAAAGAGCAGCAATCTGCAGTCCATGAACACATAGTCAGCCTTCAACTCGTTGAGAGCGGTTAAGATAAGCGATGTCTTGCCATAGCGTCTAAGCCCCGTCACAACAACCAGCTTAGAGAGTTCAAGCCCCCTCTTAAGCTCCTCGAGCTCCTCTTCCATGTCGAAGAAATCCTCTCTCCTCCTCTTAGGCTCGGGTCAAAATATCCCATAGGTAACCCCCCTAACCTAGTAATCCCCCTATCCTAATAAGCAGACCGCTGCACCCCTCTTCACCAAGCATCCCCTTCCATCTATCCTTATTACTTTGATATCATCGTAAACTTTTGAGAGAAGAGAAGAAGGTGGCAGCGAAGCAGCCCCAATAGGAGGCTAAAGCACCTTGCTCCTCCCTATCGTCGTAGCCCTGCTCTTTAGTGCAGCTTCCTCCATCTTCGCCATGTTCGGACTGGGGGGAGGGCTCTTCTATGCCCCCACTCTAGTCCTCCTAGGCCTCCCTCCATCCGCAGCAGCCTTCATCAGCCTCGTAGCCATAACCTCCACCTCCATAGCCGCCTTCGCAGTCTACAAGAAGGCCGAGAAAGTATCTTGGAAGCTCGCAGCCGTGGTAGACCCACCCACAGACATCATGGCCTTCATAGGCGGCATCTACGCCTACCTAATAGAAAGAGAGGTAGCCCTCCTCATCCTAGTAGCAGTCATGCTCATTGCTGGGTGGCTGATGCTGAAGCCAACTCCATCCTCAAGGAGCACCCCGCCATGGCTATCCCACTTCAACATAGTAATCAAGCATGGCAACCAGAGATTCATCGTCAACCTACCAATAACCGTCGCCGTAACAGCAGCAATAGGCTTCGCAGCCGGAGCCGTGGGAATCACTGGCGGAGTCTTCAAAGTGCCCCTCATGGTTCTACTCTGCGGAGTGCCAATCGACATAGCGGTAGCAACCTCCTCCTTCATGGTCCTCCTAACAGCCATCTTCGGCTTAGCGGGGCACCTCTCCGCACAAGCAGCCTTCTCAGCTGAAGCCCCCTGGCTATTGATAGCCGTAACCGCTGCAGCAACTTTCCTAGGAGGCGCCCTAGGCGCACTAAAAGCAGTAAAAGTAGAGAAAACCAAGCTGAGAAAAGGCTACAGCATCTTGATGTTCGGTTTAGCCTTCTTCATCATACTAAAGGAACTCCTCTAACCACAGCCAACAAAATTTGCCTCCCAATGTCCTCTCAGCTTTCCATCGCCTGCTAAGAGCTTTCTCAGCCTGTAATCAATCAAGCATGCCTTCAGCTGCAAGTCGTGTTGAAGTACTCCAACAGCATACCTCTCAACTCTCCGAAGCGCTCCTCTAACCTAGCTAAGTTAAGCACCACCTTGCCCAGATTACTATTTTGTAACTCATTAAACGATGCGCAGACCTCATTTAAGATCGCCATCTCCTTCGCCGTCAGAGTTCTCCCATCTCTAAGGGAATCCTCAACAAGGTCTAGGAACTCCAATGTCTCCCACCATGGGATGTTCTCCTTCAACCTCGCATAATCATCGTAAGCTACAGAGCAGCAGTTAATGTACTCATAGAGATCAATAAAGTCCCCCATCGCCTTAGAAAGGTTCTTCGCAGCGTCCCTCAAACAGCCAGTCTCAATGTTGCAAATTGTGGCATTCAGCTCTTCACAGAAGAAGAAGCAGGTTTCCTCGGTCTTCTCTATGAAGTATGCCAAGGTACCTTGGTATTTCTTATTTAGATCTGCATAGGAAATCATTACAGCAGAGTATATGAGCAGATCAGCCAGAATAGCTGCCACAATTAGAATCTTTACCCATCTTTGCATCATCTCCCCTTCCAGTAATCGTGTATGAGCATAATTATTTACATACTTTGCATGCACTTAAACATACAGCTCATGCTTTGAAGAGCACGGAGAAATCTTCAGCACCTATAAATTCTGAGTTCTAGGACGAGCAAGTATTCTTCAACAACGAGACGGAGCACTACCAGAATCTAAAACAAGATCCTTGGCGTGGAAGTCCTCACTATAAGACAAGTTTCATAGCTCTTTTATTAGGCAATAGAAGTTCATCGCTGATAGCGGAAAACGACATTAAAATGATGGTGGTGCGGCCGCCGGGATTTGAACCCGGGTCCTCGGCGTGGAAGGCCGACGTCCTAGACCAGGCTAGACTACGGCCGCTCGAAACTAGACTTTAAGGAACCAATCTTAAAAGAATTCTGCTAGCACTCCAACAAACGTAGCCAAGCCTTGTTGTAAACCTTATTAAGCTGGCTATGCTATCCATTCCTCTAGTAATCTAGAAGGGGGCCGTCGTCTAGCTTGGATTAGGATGCCAGCCTGGGGCGCTGGTGGTCCGGGGTTCAAATCCCCGCGGCCCCACCACTATTAACAATTATGTTAAGTGCTCTTAGGTAATCTATAAACGTGTTCCAGCTCATATTTGCCATGTATCTTCTAAGATATCGAAGGCTTAATGCTCTATCAATATTGAGTGTTTTAACTAGGCTATTACTTAATGGGTTTTTAGAGAAGAAGAGAAACGAGGAAACTGATGATACATTTCTAGTTTTTCGAAAGCGGCTACTATTACCGAAGTCAATGATCACTGTTCTCTCCATATCGCCTCTCACTAGAATATGTTCATGGGCTCTTGAAAGCTCTCCGTGGTCTAAACCTATTCTGTCCAGGAGGTAACATTGAATTAATGTGTCTAATAACAGTTTTTTCAGAGTTACGATGTTAACCGGCGCCTCTTTAAGTACGTCGCTTAGTTTAATGCCGTTAATGTATTCATAAATAATGATGTTAGTGGAGTAAGCTATGAGTCGAGGACCCACTCCTACAGCGTTGGCAAACATCAAGTTCTCTGCTTCCTTAGTAAGTGAATTCACGCCTGAGTCCATTCTCCTAATTTTTACTGAAACTAGGTCTCCTCCTCTATCGGATAAGACTATGACGCTATCGCAACCCTTTCCTAAAACTCTAAATCCATCGATAACTATGGGTCCATAAG
>JAGHCH010000088.1 GCA_021160575.1 Thermoproteota archaeon
GGCTTAAGCGAAGTAAGGCTAAAGTCTTACCTTGACCTCTTCACCAAGACCCCTTCAAGGGACCTCCGCCTCTTCTACTCTTACGAGAAGCCCTCAAGGCTCTCAGGGATCATAGCCAAGCTGAAAGGCACTAGGCCGAAGTGCAAGACCTACTATAGGCTCTCCGATCAAGGGCTCTCGGTGTATTATAGGCTGCCCCACTACATGAAGTTCAAGCGGAACATCTTCTTCAGAATCATTCAGACGATCACTAGAACAGGGCACCCCGAAGCAGCCATCCGAAGGATCTTCTACATAACCATCCTCGGGACAGTTAGCAGCTTTGTAGCTCTGCTCTTCCCGCCCTTCGGCTATCTACTGGCAGCTGGTTGGCTCTTTCTAGTTATGATACTCTGTGGCTTTGTCTTCCTATCCAACTTCTAATCTCCTCCCCCTTCTTCGACGATAGGTCGCCCTTTACAACCAGCTTTAATGTTTCCTTCTCCGTGAGATTTCTACGGTGGGCTAGTTGGGCAATGCTTTAGACGTCTTGGTAGACGGAGAATCAGTGACCGAGGCCCTCCTCCTAGAGCGCACTCCTGAAGGAGAGCAGCTCATCTACTCCGGTCGAGGATCCCTCAGAGCCCTTCATGAGATTCTCCTATCCATAGTAAGGGACTTCGGCTACGCGGAATACTGTATTGTGTGCTTTCCCGACAAGAAGTATGCTGCCATCCGACTTTCCCCTGAGAAGCATCTCATTCTGGCTATGGATAAGGAGGTTCCGGCAGAGCGCTACATCGCGATGATCTTAGAGTTCTTTGAGAGGCTGCGCTCAATGCCAGGTGAGGGCATGACTTCTCCAGCCTCTCCCTAGCCCACGGTGTTGAGAGAATGGTGGAGAAGGCGCGGTTCGCCGAGCCAGCCATGACTCTGCTGCTATCAGTAGTTATCATGCTCGCGGTGGCTAACAGCCTTCTCCAAACGGCTCTTCAAGCAGGGTTTACCGATCCTCTATCTCTTGTGGTTTTCACTATAATCGGCTTTTCCGGCTTCCTCGCCGCCTTCTCTTTGAAGAGAATTCTCAGCATGCTTCCCTCAAGAAGGGGCTTCAAGCTAAGGTTTAAGCGCAAACAAGGGGGGATCCCCTCTATAGAGGGGCAGCCCACTAGCCTAAAAGAAGAGGCAAGTCCTTCTCCGATGGAGACTCCCCCTTCTTCAAGCGCAAAGCCTCCAGAGCGGGTGGAGCAGGTGAAGGAGCAAAAGGGGCCAGAGAGCAAGGAACAAGAAAGCAGTCCACCGGCTGTGAAGGAGCAAGCACCTTCTGCTAGCCAGCAGGTGGTTAAGCCAGTCGAGCCAACTTCAAATAACACTCCTTCTGAAGAAGCAGCAGCTCCTCTGCAAGTAGATCTCTCAGCGATCAAGGAGCTATCCTACCGCGTAGATACTCTTGAAAGAGAGTTTGAGCAGTTTCGAAGCGACTTAGCGGATTTGGTGGAGGGAATAGAATCCACCTTGATAGATCTAAGAGCAGCAGTCTCCGAGATCAGCAATCCCTTCAACATTCTAAGGCGCTACAAGGAGATTCTCAGCTTAAGCCCTCCTGAGGAGCACCGCGAGGAAACCGAGGTTCAAGAAGCTCTGTCCGAGCAAGAATCCGAAGTTAAAGTGGAGAAATCTCCTCCGCAGGTGGAGGAGGTCAAACCCGATCTTCAAGTTGAGAAAGCTGCAGAGGAGTTGAGGAGTATCTTGAGAGTTGAAAGGAAAATGGAAACTCCTCGCAGCCCTCTAGCCAAAATAGCCTCTGAAGCGTTTGCGGCAGGACTCTCGTTGGGTAAGCTGATCAAGCTAATTCACTGGACTGGCGAGACCCTCTCCCTAGGTAGGTCACGCTTCTTGGATGTTGTTGACTTATGCGAAGAGATGTCGATGATCTCCTCTGAAATCAAGGCACTCCTCCTCCATGTCGCCGATTACCTTGAATCCATGTCCACAGAGAGCTTAAGTGAAGCGGTGGTTGAGGTTTGCCTCTCGCTATATAAGCTCGGCAAGATTCTAGGCTTTTCTGATCCAGAGGCTGAAGCTGCTGTACGAAGCATCATAGCTCGTCGGGGGTGCTCTGAAGTTTGACTGTGCAAGTCCATCAAGAGGCGAAGGTCATCAAGATCATATCAACCGGCAACAGCGAACTCGACTTACGCTTAGGAGGCGGCTTGCCTTTCCCATCATTCATCTTGATCGAAGGTGATCACGGATCTGGTAAGAGTGTCTTAATGACACAGTTCGTATATGGTGCACTTAAAGAGGGGCTCAGAACCACGATCTGCACTACGGAGAGCTTGATAAGAGACTTCATCAAGCAAGCTAGGCAGCTAAGCTTTGATGTCACCAGATTCTTCCTTAGAGGTAGGCTCAAAGTAATACCCATTCACATGGAGGGCTTAACGTGGGATGAAGAAGTCGCAAAGATGCTGGTACCGGTGCTCTCTGCCTACATGGAGGTTACCAAAGACGAATACGATGTCTTCACAGTAGACGGTTTCTCGGTGATTTCCGTGTACGCCAATACAAGCAGCATCCTAGACTTCCTCACGAGGCTCAAGACCTTGGTGGGAGAAGGCAAACTCATAATCTTGACCATGCATCCCGGCGGCCTCCCTGAAGAGGCGGCTCTGAGGATGAGGAGCATCTGTGACGGCTTCTTCAAGCTCTCCATCAGAACTGTGGGAGGAAAGGCTGTCAAGGTTATGGAGATAGTAAAGCTGCGGGGTGCTGATAGCGCCGTCGACTCCACTGTGGTGTTCGATGTGGAGCCAGCCTTCGGGATAAAGATCATACCCCTCGGCTTAGCCAAGACGTAGGGCGACAGCTAGCCGAAGTTCATGGTTTGTGCACATAGCTTCAGATGGTCGCCGGGCTAAACCGGGCTTTTCTACCATCACCTCCTACTTTTCCACCGGGTGAAACAAAACCATGAGAAGGGGTAGGCGCGCTCTGAAGAGGCGCGGCGTCGTAGGTATTGAGAGCGCAATAGTGCTCATCGCCTTCGTGATCGTTGCCGCCGCTCTAGCCTTCGTAGTCCTAAACATGGGATTCTTCACCACCCAGAAGAGCAAGGAGACCATTAGATCGGGGCTAGGCGAAGCTAGCAGCGCCCTCGAGCTGGACGGCTCAATAGTGGCTCACGTAGATACCACAAATAAGAAAGTTACCTACTGGTATGCCCCCCTCA
>JAGHCH010000044.1 GCA_021160575.1 Thermoproteota archaeon
ATAAAAAGATAGTGGTGCCTGCTGACTATTTGGGCCTGTAGTACTTGCGGCAGCCCTTCACCACTTCCTCGACGGTCCCCTTTGACTTCAGCTCAGTTAGTGCCTTGCTGACTGCTGAGCAAGAGAGCCCGGTGGCTTTTTGGATCTGCGATACCATGATACCGCCGGGGTTCTGCTTAATGATCTCGAGGACTTCATCGGCGGCGCTCATGGAAGCCTTTACCTATGAAGAATTCTAGAGTGCTGTTGGAAATAAGGAGGATTTAGAAGCAATAGCACAAAGGCATGGAAGCTCAGGTTTAGCTAATCTTCCTTTTGACCACCAGCCATGCAACTACTGCTGCGATGGCTGCTGATCCTAAGGCCACTGAGGCATGGAAGAGGTCTGCAAGTAAGGGGAGGAAGCGGCCATATTCGTGAAGTTCTCCTCCCTTCGTGGTCATCGTGTATATGGGCGGGAAGGGCGGTGGGGCTGCTGGCTTGATTAAGGCGGCTGCTTCACCAGCTCCTTTAGCAGTGAAGGGGAGGAGTGCTTCAACTCTGGGTTGGAAGACGCCGAGGATCACTTTCGCTTTAGTGTCGTCAGGCATGGCGATGCAGTATCCGAGGGCGTTCTGCTTGTAGACCCAGATCATCAGGGGGATGCGGGGCACATGAACTATGGTTGGCCCCTTTAGAGTTCCTGAAGCTACTATGGCCAGCTGAGTAGATATTGTGTAGCAGGCGTTCTCGGCGGGGGAGCCGTTGTAGTAGGATGCCTCGATGACGAATGCCTTCTTAGGGTAGCTTTCAACAGGTTGAAGCTTAATGTTTACGCTACCATTTAAGGGAGAGGTCTCTCTGAAGCCTAGATAGTGAGTGTTGCTGTATCGATACTCTGCTACCAACACGAGCTTGGCGTGTGGAGGAGCTGCGACCGCGAAGGATGGGGTGGTGGTGTACCCATAGGTGAAGAGCTCGCCATTGTCTAGGTTGACAGCCCAGTAGGCATACCATGGGAAGGAGGGCTGGAGATTCGCCACTACCGTGGCTAGAGAAGCTAGAGCTAGCAGTGAAAGAACAGTGAAAACCTTGAGCATTCTTCAACTCCTACGTAGAAAAACAACTGTCAACTCTTTTCAGCTCTTCGTTTTCAACATCCGTTCTAAAATCTAGAACCATGGCATGCCAATGAAGGCTTTTATAGTGCTGGGGGTCTAGGAAAATGAGCTTGGAGGCTTTCATAGCGACTGCTTCTCTCAGCGGGGGAGTTGATGGCTTCAGAACAAGAGCTACTAGCAGAGATCAAGGGCACTACGCTGAGAGTGTACCTCTATCTAGCGAAGAAGGGGGAGGCTTCTCCGCGAGAGGTGCAGAGGGCGTTGAAGATGAAGAGCCCCAGCACAGCCTTCTATCACTTGGAGAAACTGCTGAGGCTGGGGGTGGTGGAGAAGAAGCCCGGAGGAGTCTACGTGCTCTCCAACAGGGTGAGAGCTTTTCCCTTAGACCTCTACTTGAATCTTCTTGGACTTCAACTTCCGAGGTGGATTCCCTACGCCCTGTTCTTCACCATAGCCACGATAGTCTACGCCGTCCTCACATACCCTAAGGTGAATCTGCTGGCAGTGCTCTTGGGAGGATTGGCGGCTCTCTTCTTCTGGTACGAGAGCTGGAGAATTCTGCGGAGGAAGATCATTTAGGGAGTTGCATCTCAGAGAATTGCGCGAAAGGTAAAGGAGGACTTCAGGTGTCTGGTGAGAAAGACTACTTTATGCCCATTCCTCCCGGAATACCCCTCTCGATCATTGCTAGGGTTGCTGATAGGTATGGGTTGAAGATCGTTGAGAAGCCTCTACCCTTCCCCCAAGAGGAAGGGGATGTCCCCTACGCCCTCTTCTTCAAAGGCCCCAAGGAGAAGCTGGAAGAAGCCAGAAAGCAGCTCCTAGAGGAGACTAGGAAGTGGGTTGAATATCTTGAAAAGGGGAGACTCTAGACGCTACGCCTCCTCTTGGAGAAAGCTTTCGCCACCTCCTCTTCCTCCTCTGCAAGTGAGGCCTGCAGGCCTTCTAGGGCTTTCTTGAATGCTTCGAAGTAGACGGCTAGGGCAATCCTTCCCGGCGTGCAGCTACCTTCTAAGTTGTTGAAGAGCTCTTCCAGCATTTCAGAGTGAGAGTCCGCGAACTCATAGAGCGCTGTGAACAGCTTCTCGCCTAGATCCTTCGAGAGATCCTCTGAAATCTCAACACCCAGCTGCGGCAGGAGGAGGAAATTGGGCACATAGACTGTCGCATTTCTCACCTTAACTTCTCTCACTAAGTCCATCTTGACTAGATCTGAGAGGAAGCGTTGAACCAGATCTACGGGCTGCCCCGTATGGCTTGCTATAACGCTGGCAGGCAAGGGGCCGTTCTGAAGCAGCTCAAGTATGGACTTGAAGCGGGCGTTCAGGTAGGCTCTGCAAAATCTCTCAAGCTGCTCTCGAGAATTGAAGACAGCCACCGGCAAATGAGAAGCCTCCCTCTTCTAGCAGTCGCCCAGACTCTTCAAAAAAGAAGTAATCTTAGCTACCATCTCCTCAGCGCTTTTCTCATCTTCTGGGTAGGATACGTGAAGTACAGGGATTCTTCTCTGCTTGAGAAGGAAGAAGACTGTCTCATTAGTTCTATGGCAGCAGGAGCAGCCAAAGGAGACGTCAGGGTCGTCAACCACGATAGCCGCTTCAGCCTCTTCAATGAGAGGACCTAGGAGAGCCAACCGTCCCCTCACTCCAGAGGGAACCTCTATAGCCACGTATCTCAAACCTTTCCTTGGGTATTCTGGAGTCACGTTAATTGGTGGCGAGTCTAGATCAGGCTTGTTTACAAGGACGCCTATCTGCTTGCTGATAGTTAGGGGTTCATGCCCAAACCTCTTGACTAGATCGAAGAGAATCAAGCTGTTGGGAGGATGGATATACACCTTCTTCCCCATTTTCAGCAGCCTCCTACGCACTGGAACTCATGCCAACAATCCTTTCCTTTCCAAGGGTGTCCACCATGTTGAGCCAATACTTGACCTTCTGCACAACCTCCTCCAGCTTCACGCGGGGAATGTGGTGGGCACGGATAACTCCAGTAACTACGTCTACTACGATGCCAGCGGTCTCCACCTTCTTCGGCTTAACTGCTATGGTGTTGACTCCAACCTTAGCAAAATCTTCGAAGTCTACGGGTGCTTGGCAGACAATTATTGCCGGAAGGTCCACATACCTGAGAAAGGTCCTAGCTTTGTAGACTATGTGGTAGGCGACGGCACCCAAGTGGATAATAGCTAGCTTAAATCTCCTCAGCTGCATAATCTCTTTCTCCGTGATACCACAGGAAGAGCCCCCCGGGGCAGCACCTACAGGGGCGTCTTGAGGAGTGCCGCTTCCCGAAGCCAAGACAAGCACACTTGTCCTTATGCCCTGTTCTCTTAGGCCGTAGGTGATCTCGCAGATTGGGCGGGTGATGTGTCTTCTATGAGGAGACATAGCAATAGCCACTACGTCGAAGCGATCAGCCTCGGCAATAGTACCCCTCTGTGCCAGCCCTCCTCCAAGACCAGCGCCCATGGTTTCCCTACAGTCAATTATGCAGAGCTCCCTTCCGATGTATCGTTGAAGAGACATCAGTAACTACTCCTCCCTCTCTTCTTCTAGGATTTTCCTCAGAGCATCCGCCCTCAAGTAATCTGAAACCGTAGGGCGAGTCTTCGTGAAGCGCCCAACCCTTAGCTTAAAGGAGAAGGGTAGCATGGAGCGGCATACTTCTTTGATCCTCTCAGCCACCTCATCTACATACTCTTGCTTAGCAACCCTCACGATTATTCGGCTGACAGCGAATTCATCGGAGTTATAGTAGCTCATGCCATGGACGAAAACTCCCACAACATTCTTAATTCTCCTCAAGCGTGCTATCAGCTTCTCGGCAGTCTCGGAGGAGAGCAGCCGATCTGGAAAGATCTCAATCTCCGGTTCGAACTTCTCTTCAAAGCTCAAAGACGCGGAACCTCCTCTAACTGTGAGGCGAAGTATGTATAGGTAAATCTTCCGGGAACGTTCCTAATAAGTGAACTACTGCACTGACTTAAATTACGTGCGAAGGAAAACTATTAACACTCAGCCTACACGTAGAGAACCGCCAGTGGTGCATCCTCTTGGAAACAGTTAAGATCCTTGTCGATGGGGTTGAAGTGGAAGCTTGCCGCGGCGAAAGCCTAGGTGAACTCTTCAAGAGAATCGGCAGAAGCATTCATGATGGCGGAGTTCTAGCGGTTGCAAAGCCCAAGCCTCCAGAAGAGCTTGAGAGCAGAAGATTTGTTGTTGAGAGTAGCAAGGGCAACTTCGCCATAGAGGTGAAGCCCCAGATCCTCCCCCTATGGAGGAAGCTTTACAAGAGGTTCTCTGGAGTGAAAGTGAAATGGTCCACCCATCTTTCAGCAGCTGTCGGAGCTGTATCTACTCCAGAGCTGACGCCATCCCATGAGACGCTTAGGCTTCCAGTGTGGTCGGTGGCTGTGAGCCTAGCTGGCTTTAGCAGCGAGAATGCACACCTGGTTTTCAGCAAGAAAAGCCATGATGCAGTCTATGGACATCCCGTGGAAATGCCGGTACTTGGCAGAGTGGTGGCTGGAAGACATGTAGTTGCCTCCCTTGACGTGGGAGACGTCATTGAGCGCATAGAGCCCATGCCCGAGAGGCTGGAGGAGGCGAAGGATGTTAGAAAGTGCGATCTAAGCTACATCATCGAGGAGCCAATTGAAATTTACACCGAAGTCAAGGTGGAGTTGATGGAGGAGGCTCCTCAAGCTGCCGAGTACTTTCTAGCTGCTATTGAAAGAACGGGCACCCTTGTAGAGGAGATCACGGCATCCTATGTGGCGCTTCCAAGAGTCTGGGCCGTTGAAGTGCCCTCTGAGAATCAAGTGAGGAGATCTAGAGGCTTCGTAACCGTGAGGAATCAAGGAGCAAAGGCAGGAGCCGTATACTTCTATAAGGAAGGAAGACCGCCTCACCCAGCTCATAGCGTTGTTGGACGAATTGTGAGTGGGTTGGAGCTTCTCTATGCTGCAGAGAAGGGGGATCTCCTTCCAGTCGCCACTTCGCCTCCTAGGGTGGATGTCCTTGGCTTCACCCAGCGCGAAGCAGAGGAATACTTAGAGAAGCTGAGCTTGAAGCAAGAAAGATCTGGAGACGTGAGAGATGAAGCGATTGTCGTGAGACAGCAGCCGGATCTAACCTTAGAGGCATTTAAGAAGGGAATAGTAACTACCGAGGGAATTGATCCCAGCAAGGTTGTGAAGGTTAGGCTGTTTAAGAGGGAAGCCCCCAATACGGTGAGATACTTCTACATGGTTACCGGGCTAAACTACCATAGGCTGGGCAAGCTGAAGGTCTACTTCTCCCACCCCAAGTCTGGTGTGGTGATGTTCAAAGGAGATCCTAGAAAGAGCAGATACTTGATTCCGGAGAACCAGCCCAAGGAAGTAGTCAAGGCGTATACGATAGGGGTGACCAACGCGGCTAGAAGATTTGCGGGGATGATAGGCGTGAGGATGCAGGATAGCGACAAGTATGGCCCTACGGCGGAGACCTTTGAGGGAACCAACCTCATAGGCGAAATCGTGGAGAACCAGGAGGTTCTAGCTGGGCTGAAGGACGGCATGGAGCTCTACATCTTGGAGGTGGAGTAACGGTGACAGAGGTTGTCACATACTACGTAATGATCTCCCCGGACTCCTCAGTGACCCCGAAGATGCTGGTGCATAGGGCTTCATCGCTTCCTTATGATGTGGTGGTGAAGGAAACCTGCTACGGCGCACTTGTGCATGGCGAGAGGGAGAAGGTGGAGAAGGTTTTGGAGGAGCTGAGGGCCCTTGATCCTCCAAGGATCTTTGTAAAACTGAGAGGGTTCCCTCCAGGAGACCCCAGAATTTGCAGGGCGAAGAGGGGTGGAGGTCCGAGAATGGGCTATCACCAGCAGAGCGTGGAAAGAGAGAAGCTGCCGTATGTGGCAGCTGCGCTTGAAAAGCTGATGAAGGGTGAGCTGAAGCCCGTTGAAGTTGCCGTGAAGAAGAAAGCTGTGGATGTTAAGGCTTTGGAGAAAATTGCCCAGAAGATTTTGGAGGGCTCAAAGTGAAGCTAGAGGTCAGATCTCCAGACCCCATAGGCGAAGCCGCCTACCAGAGGATTGCTGAGATCGTTATCGCAGAATCAGGAGCCAGCGGTTTAATCGATGAAATGAAAGTATACATTGACACCGAAGAGCCGGTAACCATTGTCTATGTGAAGTACCGAGGCGCTGAGAGGAGGAGAACCTTAAAGGAACTTGCAACCATCGAAGCTGAGGAAGGAGGAGTTAGAGTTGCTATGGAGGATGAACTTTTCGCTGTTGAGGCACTTAGAGAGTTATGGAGAGCTTTCGGAAGAAGCGCTGTGGAGCAAATCAGTAGGCTTGAGTTCTTTGTTTATGGTGCTAAGCCGGAGGATGTGGAGAAAGTCGAAGTGCAAGTAGCTCCAGTAGCCATAGAGGAGATCGTTGGAGAAGTTGTCCACCAAATTCTCCCTGAAGGATTTAGAGTGAGGAAGTTCATTCACGGCCAAGGGATGCTCACGGTAGTGGCATCTGAAGATCCCATTCAGTCGAAGTGGCTGGAGATGGCTGAGAGGCTCGCAAAGGGGGAGACTCCTTGACAGTCTACAAGTACTTCCTATTTGAAGGTGGGCATTATAAGCAGGAGGAACTCACAGAGTTTGTGGAGGATGTCGGAGGCTACGTCCTGCAGAGGAATATAATAGGCGTCGATCTTATTCTCCAGATAGCCATCCCCGAAGAGGAAGTGGAGAATCTTGTTTATGTTGTGAGACATGTGGTGAAGGGTAAGATCAAAGAGGCGCCTCTGGTAGGCAGCGAGATAGCCGTGGTATCTCCCACAGTCACTAGGCACCATCTTCCCCATCCAACGTGCGATATTGCAGAGTATCTGAGGAGATTTGGGGCAAAGACCTACATCATAGGGCTGGCGAGAGGAGTTGGGATAAAGAACGCTCACATAACAGCTGAGGAGAAGAGGATCATCGAAGAATTTGACATAGCAGTATTTGTTCTAGGCAACTTCCTCAGCTGCCTTAAGAGGAAAGCAGAGCTTCTAGCGGACTTCCAGATCCCAGTGGTGGTTACTGGGGCACCAGAGGTTGAGGAATTCCCTAATGCTAGAGCCTATGTGGGCGGTATAGGCAGAATAGTGGAGAGGTTTAGAACCGGAGACATGATAGCGAAGCTAGATAAGCTTGTAGAAACTGTTGGAAGGGTTCTTGACGAGAAAAGAAGAGAACTCGAGGCAGATCCTCCAGCAGCGCCTCCAGTTATGGTGAAAGCGGAGATAGAGAAGCAGATTCCAGAGATCGAGGATATCCTTTCGCCCTACCCGGTGACTTTGAAGCTTGATGGTGTGCGGATTAAGCTGCCCTACGATGAATATGCGGATAAGATTAAGCAAGTGGTTGTCGGTGGACGTAGGCTTTATGAGGTAGCGGAGGTAGTCAAATCTAGGCTTCACAATTACATCTTGGTGAAGCTGCTCCCCGAGTCGATGGTCGGCACGGCAATCTAGCAGAGCCACGAGTTGAAGAGGAGACCCAGCATGTCTCCGCTAGTTACAGTGGAGAATCTAGTGAAGATCTTCAAGATCACGCAGGGAGGAGCTGTAAGGGCTTTAGACGGGGTTTGCTTGGAAGTTGAGAAGGGGGAGATTCTAGGGATCATAGGGGAGAGCGGTTCGGGCAAGACTACGCTGTTAAGGATTCTGCGGGGAGTCGAAAAGTTCGATGAGGGCTTGGTGAGGATTGATGGTGTGGAGCTGAAGCCCGGCTCTAACATAGAGGACTTCCATAAGGTTCGAAGGATTACAGCGATACATCTTCAGAGAACTTTTGGCTTGTGGTCGGAGCCCGTCGTCAACAACGTGATTAGAGCTTTGAAGTATGTCGAGGAGGGAGATGAGAGACTTCCCTTGGAGGAGACCTCGGAGTATCTGGAGTATCGTGAAAGAGCAATGGAGCTGCTGAGGCTTGTGGGCTTGGAGCATAGGGCAGATCTCTGGGCCGACGTCTTAAGTGGAGGGGAAAAGCAGAGGCTTATTTTAGCGAGGCAGTTGGCTAAGAAGCCGAGGCTGCTGCTCTTGGACGAGCCAGCAACCATGACTTGTCCCATCACGAGAAAAGAGCTTCTAGACGCTGTGAAGAGGGCGAATGAGGAACTTAGATTGACCACTATCGTGGTCTCCCACATGCCGGAGATTCATAGAAGCTTAGCTCACCGTATGGTGTGGCTTGATCAAGGCAAGGTGAAGATGGAGGGAGATGTAGAGAAGATATTGGAGAGCTTCATGGCAAGGGTAGAGCCTCCGCTCCCCCTGAAGAAGCTGCCCAGAAGGAAAGCAAAGATCGCTGAGCTTAGGAATGTTACGAAGAGATACTTCTTGGTCGGCTATGGACACGTGTTCTCCTTGAAGGAGGCGACGATGTCCATATGGCGAGGCGAAATTTTAGCGATCATAGGACCTTCTGGGGCTGGAAAGACCGTACTGGTGCGGATTCTGACAGGGCTGGAACTCCCTGACAGCGGGGAAGTAGTGGTTAGAGTTGACAGACGCTGGGTGAATATAGCTGAGCTTGGGCCCAAGAGCATGAAGGCTCGAAGCAGGATAGGAATCCTCCATCAAGAATTCGCCCTACCCTATTGGGCGAGAGTGGTCGATCTATTCGCTGGAAGAATGGGGTTGAAGAGTAGCCAAGTAGTTGAAGAAGCCTTGAAGAAGGCTTCCATTAGGGAGATGGACCTTAAGCTACTGGATGCTATCCACAGAATTGCTGAGCTACCATGGGAGGAGGCTAAGCATAAGCTTGAGGAGCTGGGCTTCTCCCCAAACATCATAGAAGAGCTGTTTCCAGCATTGCCCACATGGGTTATAGAGGAGAAGGTAAAGGACCTCTTGAAGGCGCTTAACCTTACTAGAGAGCACCTCTATCGGCGGGTGCATGAGCTTTCAGGCGGAGAGCAAGTAAGGGTCGCAATAGGACTAGCCCTCTCCTCTAAGCCGGAGATCTTGGTACTGGATGAGCCCTTTGGGGATTTGGATCCAGTTAACTTGAGGAGAGTTGCCAACGCCTTGAAAAGAATAAACGAACTCTTCAACACGACGATAGTCTTGATAAGCCATCAGCTGGACTTCGTAGAGGAGATTGCGCATCGAGCAGTTCTAATTGAGGATGGTGAACTGGTGTTCTCTGGCTCTCCAAGGGAGGCAGTCACTAAGTTTTTTAGCTATCACAAGTAATTCATTGAAGTTGCTCTGCAAGCTTTTAGCTAAGGGTAGGGGTGGACCTCTTGGCTGAAGAGATTCTTGTGAAGTTCTACCCTGAGGGGAAGAGAGCATCTATTGAACGTGGGAAGACGATTCTTGATGCCGCCCTTAAAGCGGACGTGGATCTCGCTGCGCTATGTGGAGGAAAGGGTTTCTGCGGCAAGTGTCAAGTGGTTGTTGTTGAGGGCAGCGAAAACCTCTCACCTTTAACTGAGGTTGAGAGGAAACACCTCTCAGCTGAGAAGCTTGAACTTGGTTTTAGGCTTGCTTGCCAAGCCAAGGTCTATGGAGATGTTGCGGTCAAAATTCCCGAGTATAGCCGCACTGGCAAGCAGAAACTGGTGATTATGGGTGTTGAGCCTCCACGTCCGCTTAAGCCGGCTGTGAGGAAGATCTATGTTGAGCTGCCTCCTCCGACTCTTGAAGATCCACTTGCAGATGACTTGAGGCTGATCAACGCTCTACGTGAAAAAGGCTTTGAAGTAGAGGAGATTGATCCAGAGATCTTAGTTAAGCTTCCCGATCTTCTGAGAGAGGCTGGATGGAAGATTACTGCCACAATTATTGATGGGAAGAAGATCATTGACGTGGAGCCAAGAGACGTTTCAGAGCACTGCTATGGAATAGCGGTGGATATAGGGACTACTAAGCTGGCTTGCTTCTTAGTGAACCTCAACACTGGCGAGCTACTCCACGCCTGTGGAACAATGAACCCCCAGATACCCTACGGCGAGGATGTGATGAGCCGCATCAGCTATGCCATGGAAGGAGAAGATCACCTTCAACAGCTCAAGAAAGCGGTAGTTGATGGGATCAATGGCTTAATTCAAGAAGCGCTGACCATCACTGGTGTTAGGAGGGAACACCTCTACGAGCTGGTGGCTGTCGGAAATACTGCAATGCACCACCTATTCATAGGCATCCAGCCAGCCTACGTTGGGAGATCTCCCTATCCTCCAGCTGTAGCTAAGAGCTGTGCTCTGCCGCCGCAAGCCGTGGGGATAGCCATCAATAACCGAGGGAGGGTACACGTCCTACCTAACATAGCTGGCTTTGTGGGAGCGGATGCTGTGGCGTGCTTGCTGGCTACGGAGGTGCACAAGAGCGCTGAGTTGAAGCTACTGATGGACGTCGGCACCAACACTGAAGTTAGCCTAGGTAACCGTGAGAAGATCCTCTCATGTTCAACGGCCTCTGGACCAGCCTTTGAGGGAGCTCACATCAAGTATGGCATGAGAGCAGCTACTGGCGCTATTGAAAGAGTGAAGATAGATGAGGAGACCTTTGAGCCAGAGATCTCAACAATAGATGACGCCAAGCCTAGAGGGATCTGCGGCTCTGGAATCATAGATGTTATCGCCGAGATGCTGAGGGTGGGACTCCTAGACACCAGGGGGAGAATTCAGCGCAAGGAGACCACGAGAATACGGGAGGGGCCTCAGGGCTTAGAATATGTGCTAGCCTGGAAGGAGGAGACGCCCTCCAAGGCCGAGGACTTAGTCATCACTCAGAAGGACATTAGGGAGATACAACTTGCTAAGGCGGCTATGAGGACTGGCTGCGAAATCTTGATGAAGAGGCTGGGGATTGGAAGGGAGCAGATCTCGGAGCTGATCATAGCTGGAGCCTTTGGCAGCTACATTAATCCGGAGAGCGCTAGGATTTTAGGGATGATACCGGAGGTGCCTCTCGAGAGGATTAAGTTCGTGGGCAATACGGCTGGCAGCGGTGCTAGAATGTGCTTGAAGTCTGTGGACGCTAGGAGGGAAGCCGAGGAGATTGCTAGGAGAGTGGAATATGTTGAGCTTGCAGCGTTACCAGAGTTTCAAGAGGAATATGTTAACGCCATGGCGTTTCCACATGCTGACATCAGCAAGCACCCAGAGGTGATGTCTAAGATCAAGGCCCCAGTGACCACTAGAATCTATAGGGAGAGCACCTGAGAGATTACTTGTTGGTGAATGTTGTGGCCGAGAATGTCTTGGAGGCTTGTATTGAGACTCTCCAGAGGGTTCCGGGCATTAGGGCGGTGAGAGTACTCTCCGATGAGGAGAGAGGAAGGGTTCTCGAGCTTGAGATGAAAGCTGAAAGGAAGGTGCTAATGGGCTTGATGCCAGGGATCAATGTAGGTGTCCGTGAGGCTCTCTCCAAGAAAATTGTAGTCGCTGCGATCACTGACATGGAATTTAAGTGGCCTGACGCCCCTTGCGTGAGGTTAGTCTGTGAGGGCGAGGAGATAGGCTTAGAGTTTAAGGGAGGAGACCCAGAGGAGATGCGCAGGAAGGGGTACATAGTAGTGGGGAGCTTTGCCATTAAGAAGGATAAGGTGCGCCTCTTGAAGGAGAAGCGTGAGAAGTGCTTGCTTGAGCTGCTTCCGCTGGAGCTGCCTCTCCTAGAGGGAGTAAAGGGTGTGAAGAGGGCTGTGATAGGGAGTCCCTCACCTCCAGCTGATGAGTACTTGAAGAAGTTGTTCAACGTGTGGGGGGAGGGGCTGGGAACAATCATCGTTGGATTCGACGTGGAGCAAGCCTAGACGAGGGGTTCTGGAGAGCGATCTCCCATCTTCGGCAGCTTTGAGAAGCCAACTAGCAGTGGGCGATTTAGGTCTTTTAGCCTAGCTAGAAGGAGCTCCTTTCCAAGAGTGGTTAGGGCGAACACCGGGATAGTTGTGCCCACTTGTAAAAGAGCTTTAGCACCTACTAGCTCTCTGACCCACTTGGAGGCACAGCCAGTAACAACATCGCAGTGCTCTCCCAGAAGCAGAGCCTCTTCACGTGACACCCCGGTTGTGTGGATTGCGAAGATAGCAACTATCATTTTGAGCTTTGTGGAGAGCTCCCTAATTCTAGAGGCTTCAAAACCAGAGGTTACCGTTACTCCGATTCTCTTGAAGCCCATCCTGCTCGCCAGCTTGACGCCCTCCACTTGATCTATCCTCGCTGTTTCAGCGTCGAGCACTCTGCAGCCCTGCCGTTGAAGAGCTTCGATCACCTCTGATATGGGGCTTGTTTCAATGAGATACGACATAATTCCTCCAATGCCTTGCACAGCTTCTGGGGAGGAGGCCACCAAAGTTCCAGCTCCATCGCAGACTATCACCGCTGCATCAAGCAGCCCCTGCTTGATTGCGGAGAAGCGAGTTTCTGAAACACCAAAAGCCGCTATGTCCTCCTCCGAGGCGATAGGACGGCTTGCTGTGTAAACTCCGTATCTTTCCATAACTCTTCTAGCGGCTTCCTTAACTGACTCCGCTGTAAGAGGCCCATCGACAAGCTCCAACCTCTCCAGCAGGGGGCATCTCTTAATGATGGGAGGGCGTATCACCTTGATTTCGCCGTCTTCGATGATAAGACGTGCCTTGCCAAATGCTTCAACTATGTGGCGGGTCATAGTTTGAAACCAACCGTGAATATCTAAGCTGAAGAGTTCGTGTTTAAAGCTTAAAGGGTGTTTGGAGCAAAAAGGTGTAGCGGTGTTCCGAGGTGTGGAGAATTGTCGAGGAGGCGTTAAAGAGTTCTCCAGCTAAATTGAAGGTTGCTCGACTTCTCGTAGAATATGGCTTTAGGGTTTCCCCTGAAGGGGACATTTACTGTGGGGATGTGGAGATCCCGGATACGAAGATCGCTAAAGCCGCTGGTGTTGATAGGAGAATAGTCAAGGAGACGGCTAAGGCTATCCTCAGTGATCCAAGACTGAGAGAGATCTTCACTAAGATCGAGCCAGCTGGAGCTCTCCTTAAGAGCATAGCCTCTCTTCTAGGGTATGGGGCTGTAGAGATTAGAGCTGATCCCCAGGCGGTAGGAGTTGTTGCCCGTGTGGCTAGCATCATAGCTGGCCATGGAATAAGCATTAGACAAATCTTAGCAGAAGATCCAGAGCTATCGCCGGAGCCTAAGCTTACAGTGATTACCAGCAGCCCCATTCCAGGGGAAGTTGTAGAGGAGCTTAGAAAAGTTCCTACAGTTACTCAAGTCACCCTCTATTGAAAAGCCATGCTCTAAGTACTTGCTTTGAGACATGCTTCAGCGAACTCTCTTAGAACTGCTTCCGGATCCTTTGCCTTGACAACCCCTGAAGCCACTAGAACTCCTTGAGAACCTAGCTCTATAGCGCGGGCTACATCCTCTCCTCTAGTTATTCCAGCGCCACAGAGCACTGCCACCTTAGAGTTGACCGCTGTGACGGCTTCAACGGTATCTGTTATTACTGTGGGTTTGGCCTTAGAGACGGGGATGCCCGTGCCTATGAGTTCTGGCGGCTCTACAGCCACCATGTCTGGAGATAGGGCAGCTATAGCTTTGCTGACTGAAGGGTTGTTGGAGCAAACACATGTCACTAGCCCTACATCTCTGGCTCTATTGATGCAGTCATCAATGATATCTACTCTCAACCTGTTCTCTGAGTGGTTGAGGATGGTTCCTATGGCTCCTGCCAGCTTCACGGCTTCGGCTGGAAGATGCCCGGTATGGGCTCCCGGAGGCTGAGGGTCGATATGCTGAGCAAACACCGGGATTGAGGTTGAGGATGTCACCCTTAAGAGATCTGCAGAGCAGGGAGCCACTCCGATGCAGACGCCAGTCTCAGAGGAGACTTTCTCAGCTGTCTTGGCGAGGGTTACAGCCCTCTCGCCGAGGGCTTCTTTATATATTTTGAAGTTTACGAGGATGAAGGGATAGGAGATCTTCATGGCTATGCACCGTTCACGCTTTGAACCCTTTTAATGCCTAGGTTACTAGAAAAGGGTTGCTCTGGAGGAGGTTCACCTATTAGAAGGATGAAGGAGAGTTTATTAGTGTAGGTGCCTTCACGATGCAGAAGCTGCAGTTTAAGCTCTGCGAAAGCAGCGTCTCTGTGCTCTGTGACGTTGATGGAGGATTCGAATCAGCGGTAAGAGAGGTTTCTAAGCGCCGCGCTGAAGCACTCGCGTATGCGAGGAAGAACCCCAAATTTCTCTATTCACTGGACCCAATTGAAGTTGGGCGTGACGCTCCTGAGGTGGTGAGGTTAGCGGCTTCTGCAGCTTTCAAAGCTGGAGTGGGCCCTATGGCGGCGCTTCCGGGAGCTATTGCAGATATGGCTGCTCAAGCTCTCTTGAGAGTTGGAGCTACCACCGCGGTAGTGGAGAACGGCGGGGAAGTAGCTGTTGCAGCTCTTGCTGAACCAGTCACCGTGCTCTTGAAGATTGGAGGAGACTCAGCTGTTGAACAGCTGGCTCTGATGCTGGAGCCGAGTATCGCTCCTCTTGGTGTTGCCACTAGCTCTGCTAGGTATGGGCATTCCTTGAGCTTTGGAGCTGCTGATGCTGTTCTCGTCGTAGCGGAGAATGCAGCTTTAGCGGATGCAGCTGCCACTGCCATCTGCAATGCCACGTCAAGAGGGATCAGAGCCGCGCTGACCAGTGCAAAGAAGATCGACGGCGTTAGAGGTATCCTGATCCTTCATGGAGAGGAGACAGCGCTATGGGGGGAGCTTCCCGAGGTGAGGTGGATTGAAGATGGCTGCGAAGAGGTTTGAAGAGATCAACGAGAAGCTTAGGCGTGGAGAAGCTGTAGTGATGACGGCATCCGAGTTTAAGAGGTATGTGAAGGAGAGAGGATCTATCAGCTTGAAGGATGTGGATGTGGTGACAGCAGCCACTAGCAGTGTAATGTCTGGAGTTTCAGCGGTCTTTCAGATACCAGTGGCTGAGAAGGGGCGTTTCACTCGAGCGGTGAAGGCGTACATCAATGGTGTGCCAGCCTTTCCAGGTCCAGCCCCCAATGAGAGATTGGGCTTAATTGACGTGGTTGTCTATGGCACTTCGGTGAGCATCGACGACCCCGAGTACAATGGAGGCTTCCTCTTCAGAGATCTAGTTGAGGGCAGAGAGGTAGAGGTTGTGGTGGAGACTAGAGAAGGCTTCTCTGTTTCGAGGTCGCTATCCATGCATGACTTCACCTTCGCAAGGATGTACACATTTAGAACATGCTACCGGAACTATGGAGCCTTCGTCAACCCCAGAAAAGAGGAGTTGGAAACCATTTTTGCGGTAACCCCGATGAAGGGAGAATTGCAGGAAGCTACTTTCGCTGGCTGCGGGGAACTCAACCCCCTAGCAAACGACCCGGAGCTCTCGGTGATCGGTGTTGGTACAAGGGTCTTAGTCAATGCCGCATCTGGCATCATCATAGGCTGCGGCACAAGGAGCACTAGAGAGCACCCCAACCTTTCAGTGGCTGCAGATATGTGGGAAATGAAGGCGGAGTATCTGGGAGGCTTCAGAACGAGCGCTGAGCCGGATGCCTATATCTCGATAGCTATCCCCATACCGATTGTAAGCGAGGAGGTCTTGAAGGGGCTTATGGAGGCGGTGGACGAGAAGCTTCCCATGCCAGTTATAGACACCAACATTAGAACCCCCATAGCTCAGGACAGGTATGCCTCGGTGTGGCAAGGGGTTGACTATGAAGTCTCCTTCAACCCGGAGAACTGCATAGAGTGTGAGAATTGCATGGTTGAGCAGATTTGCCCAACCAAGGCTTTCAACCGAGAACTCAAGGCAGTGAACCCAGACTACTGCACGCACTGCGGAGCGTGCATCCACGTCTGCGCTGGAGACGCGTTTAGCGGGAAACTCGGACACATAGTTGTTGAAGGTAGGCTGATCCCCGTAGTGGCAAGGTTTTCGTCTAGAGCTAAGGCCGAGAAACTGGCTGAGCTGCTTAAAAAGAGGCTGCTAGAGGGAGAGTTTCAGCTAATGCCCCCCGTGGAGAAACTCCACTGCAGAAGTTAGAGCTGTTCAACTCGACAATTCAAGCTCACCTTTTTGCTGTCAGTCTTCCACCTAGGCGAAACTAGCGACTGCTAGAACTTCCACTACCAGTCCAGCGACCACATAGAAGGAAAAACTTCATTGCACGCCCTTTGGGCCTTTTTAAGCTAGGGGATCATCGAGTTCTGCATATATCTCATCTTCGCCGATGATTACCTCTAAGATCCCCTCCACGGCAGAGATTGCTTCAAGGCGTTTTCAAAGCACTGCAGCTCAAAATAAGCATGGAAGGAGGAGCCTTCTCTCGCTATTGCTCCTTCTTCTCGGCTTCACCAGCTTCAGCTGGCTTCTCTTCCTTTGTCTCCTCAGAAGGCGAGATTTCCTCACCTATCAGTTCCTCCACAGGTTTTGGTGGAGGTGTGGTAGCCATGGTCCAGCCAATCCAGCCAGCAATGCCTAGTACTGCAAGCACAACAATAAGCACTGGAATCTTCACAGCCCAGACAGCGATCTCAGGCGGTGTGAGGAAGAACCAGTAGAGATAAACGATGGCAACTACGATGGCAATCGCAAGAACGCCGCCTCCAACTATTTGATCCCTCGAAGCCATTACCTTAGCCTCCTTGGAAAGCACGAACTTACAACTTACTATGCTTAGAATAACGTCAACCATTTAAGCTTTATCATTGCTCGTTCTAACTTATGGTGGCAGAGGAGTTGATGAAGATCACTTTAAAAGATTTAGAACTTTCCTGGAGCCATGTTGAAAGTGTGGTAAAGAGATTTATTGCTTATTCAGTGGAATCAGCAGGTGTACGAGGAGTTGTTGTAGGGCTTAGCGGCGGTGTGGATTCCTCGACCGCTGCAGCCCTCGCTGTAAAGGCGCTGGGAGCGGAAAGGGTGCTGGGGCTCATCATGCCTGATGCGAGAACCACTCCTAAGGTGGATGTCAACGATGCCTTAGAGCTTGCGTCAAGCCTTGGAATTGAGCATTACGTGTTAGAGATTGATAGAATATGTGATGAAATAGCCGCCAAGAACCCTCTCTACGATCCAGGTGATGTGGTGGCGATGGGTAACGTTAGGGCGAGAGTGCGGATGATCCTCCTTTACTATGCCGCCAACCGAAGGAAGCTCATGGTCCTAGGAACAGGGGATAGAAGCGAGATCTTGCTGGGATACTACACGAAGTATGGTGACGGAGGAGTAGATACTCTACCCTTGGGCAGCCTCTTTAAGACTCAAGTAAGAAAGCTGGCGAAGCACCTTGGGCTTCCCTCTAAGATTGCAGAGAAGCCCAGCAGTCCAAGGCTCTGGCCGGGGCAAACAGCTGAGGGAGAGCTGGGATTCAGCTATGAAGAGGCGGACTTGGTGCTCCACTGCCTTGTCGATAGGAGGATGAAGCTGGAGGAGGCCGCTAGAGCTACTGGCGTTGACTTGAAGATAGTCAAAGAGATCGCTAGAAGGATTAGGAAGAGCAGCCATAAGAGGAGGCTGCCTCCAAAGCCGCCTTTACAGGAGATCTTGAAGAGTAAATGAGTCGTTCACCGCGGTGGTAAGCGATATTGAAGAAGCTTAACTACATAGAGGAGAGGTTGCGCAGCGGAGCTAGACTTGAAGAGGTTGTGGAGGAGCTTAGCTGGAGAGACTTTGAGGAGATTTGTGCTGAGATCTTGGAGGTTAACGGCTACCATCCTGTGCTAAGAGGATTTCGCTTCAAGTATAGAGGAAGCAGGTTTGAGATAGATGTGGTGGCCGTGAGGGAGTGGTTAGTGATATGCGTGGACTGCAAGCACTGGAGCATAAGACTGGGGAGAACTAGCGCCTTGAAGAGAGCTGCAGACAAGCACTACGAGAGAGTAAAGGCCCTCGCCTCCTGCTTGAGCGGCTCGCCTCCAGCAGAGCTAAAAATTGCGTGTCAAAAAGCAACGCTGGTCCCTGTGGTGGTAACGCTGTTCAACGTTTCATTAGCCTTATCACCTAGAGGAGTTGCGATTGTGCCAGTCTTCAAGTTCAATAGCTTTGCCGAGGAACTAATAGGGTTCTACGATCAAGTAGCGCATATCACCACTGCTGTCATGAAGCTTCCTTGAGCTTTCTAGCGATTGCTATGGCTTTATTCACTACCTCGACTGCTGTTTTCCCGAAGATTATGCACATGGGCTCCTTGCCCCAATCTCCGAAGTGATATACTAGGTCGGGAACAGCGTTGACACGCTTTATCGCCTCAGAGATGCCCCATGGTATGGTGGCACCCTCCTTAGCCTTCACTTCAGGGGGCTCCTCCCGGCGGTCGTAGTAGGATACCGTCAAGCCCAGAGACTTAGCAGCCTCAACGATTTCCTTAGAGTACTTGATGTTCATACCAGCTCTCACACGGGGCTCATACTTCATGGCGGTGAGCACAGCCCTACCCACATGCCGTGAAGCACCGAATCTGGGACAGGAGGAGGCTTTCAGCCGATCACCAAGATTCACTATCCTACCAGGAACTCCAGCAACCTCGTCTAGGCTTTCAGCCATTGGCAAGGCTACTGCTATGTTAATCTGTGTTTCAGGGGAGAGCTTGGCTAGAGCCGATTCGGCTTCTACTAGCTCTATTGCCTTGTAGAGTTCCATTAGAGCTTCGAAGCGCTCAGCCTTCTCCACCACTTCGCCAGTGGGGTTGACTGGTCCGTGACCTTTGCCCAGCGAGGGGCCGTGCTTGATGGCTTTGAAGGTGAACTCCTTGGCTGCTCGCACTGCCTCGGGGAGGAATAGCCCTTTGGCGAGCCCGGCGGCTATGGCCGCAGAGAAGGTACAGCCAGTTCCATGTGTATTGCGGGGGGGCAGCCTAGGCGAGGAGAACTCGTAGAAGCTGCCTTCATGGTATAGGACGTCGACAACTTGATCTCCTTCAAGGTGTCCTCCCTTCACTACTACCGCTTTGCAGCCCAGCTCAGAAATCTTGACGGCAGCCCTCCTAGCCTCTCTAAGGTTGGTGATCTTCATTCCAGATAGCCTCTCAGCCTCCATTCTATTGGGAGTAACTACCATAGCCACGGGGAGAAGCACATCGACTAGAGAGTTTATGGCGTCTTCACGGAGGAGGAGTGCGCCGGATTTGGCGATCATCACGGGATCCACCACGAGGGGAATGCTATAGCGCTTAATGTTGGCAGCTACAACCTCTATGATCTCTGAGTTGTAAAGCATGCCAGTCTTAGCAGCTTTCACTGGAAGATCTTCAACGACTACCTTGATTTGCTCAGCCACCATGTCGGGGGGCAGCACGTGAACCGCCGTCACAGAGTAGGTGTTCTGTGCAGTGATGGCGGTGATGACGCAAGTGCCATGAACGCCGTAAGCTGCAAATGCTTTGAGATCCGCTTGTATCCCAGCTCCTCCTCCGGAATCTGAACCAGCAATCGTCATGGCGCAAGGAGGCTGCTTTATTTTCTCCACTTGAAGCCACCTCACTAGGTAACATAGTTAGCCTTTAAGGTGAATAAAGTTGAGGCTACTAGGAGTTGAAGGTATCAGATCTTAGGGTGGTTAACATATTTTCAGCATAGATGGGCTATTGAGGAGCATTTAAGGAATGAAGAGAGTATATTAAGGAGGTTGATAGCTAGGTTATGGGGCAGATAATGATCTTATACTAAAGGGAGGGCAGTCGAGGGCTTGAAACCACCATGCGAGATTGTGGTGAAGTCGCTGCTCCCCGCGTTGAGAGCTCTGATTGCTAGAGAGCTCGCATCCAAGTATGGCTGGAACCAAATGAAGATAGCTAAGTACATCGGTGTCACACAGGCTGCTGTGAGCGGCTATCTTTCAGCCAAGATCTCAGACATTGTGACTCCCCCCTTCAGCATAGAGGAGCTTTCAGCTGTCGCGAAGGCCATGGCGGCTGAGATAGCAAGCAAGAAGCTGACCTACATGGATTTAGTGGGCAACATCTGCAAGGTCTGCCTCGGGATGCGCAGAGGAGGAGCCCTCTGCAGGGCGCACAAGGAGAAAGTACCAGAACTAGATGAGGAAAACTGCTCGATTTGCATGAACTTGCACTTAAGCTTAGCCGATATTTCAGACGCTCGTAGAATGGTTCTCAGTGAGTTGAGGGAGGCAGTATCGCTTCTCGAGGGGTCTCCAGAGTTCGCTATAGTGGTGCCGGAAGTATTCACCAATATAGCGATGGCCACTAATGGGGCGAAGACCATAGCTGATGTAGCCGCCATCCCAGGTAGGATAGCGAAGGTGAGAGGCAGGGTTAGAGCGTTCATGGAGCCGGAGTTTGGAGTTTCACAGCACTTAGCGGGAATTCTGCTTGAGGTGATGAAGAGGGATCCCAAGGTTAAGGCAATCATGAATATCAAGTTTGACAGCGACGTCGAGATGGCGTTGAGGAAGATGAATATCAGGTTTGTGAAGATGCGCAGGAAGGAGCTGCCTAAGGAAGCCTTCGAAGCGGAGGATCCTGTTGCGTGGTTTGCCGGCTACATCACCAAGAGGCTTGGGAAAGCGCCTAATGTGATTATAGATGAGGGAGAGCATGGAATAGAGCCGGCGACATATATTCTCGGTGAGAGCGCCAAGAAGATTGCAGAGCTAGCTGTCAGAATTGCTAGGGTGGCGGCTAAGCTTAAAGCGGCTAGCATGCTAACTTATTGAGTGCTGGGCTGCTGAGAGCGGCCTCCGCGGGGAAAAGCAGAGTTGCCTACTAATCTCCCTCCAGAGGCTAAGGTTTTAGAGAGGAGGTATAGGGAAGCCCGCACTCTTCAGGAGAAGATACGGGCTCTTGAAGCCTACATCTCAGCTATACCTGAGCATAAG
>JAGHCH010000085.1 GCA_021160575.1 Thermoproteota archaeon
AGGCTACCGCTATATAGAGAATTTACTGAAGTTTATGCCTCTAGGTGTGGCTCTCTATGCGGCTAAGGCGGAGCTCTACAGAAACGCGACGATCATAGGTCAGTATGTTGACGCTGCTCTGATGAATCTCATGGACTTCAACCTCTACGGTGATCCCTCCCTCCAGCCCTATAAGCCAGTGAAGCCTAAGGTCATCAGAGTTGATAACGATCTGAAGGAGTGCCCTGACGCGGAGTACACCCATATTAGCGATGCCATAGCTGCCGCGCTGCCAAACGATATTATCCTCGTCTACCCTGGCACCTACTTTGAGCCGACGATGGTTGTAGATAAGCCCTTGAAGATAGCCTCCGCCATGGAGGAGCGCCCCATAGTGAGCATATTTTCAAATCTCCCAGTTTTCACCATTCAAGGAGCGTCGAAGGTTACTGTAGACGGACTTGTGATCCGCGGAAGAGGCTGCTGCATAGCCGTGAATGCATGCTCTGACGTGGTGATCTCCCACTGCAACTTTAATGCTCCACAAGGCGTTCTCGTAGCGGATTCCCGGATGGTGCTCATCGACGGCTGCGAAGCCCTAAGCATCGATGAAGGAATCTCCGTCATCAACAGCAGCATCGTGCTGCTTGTGAACTGCCTACTTCAGAACTGCTCAAAGCACGGTGTTCTCCTCAATCGCTCCTCAACCTGCCTGGTAGCGGGGCTGAACTTCACTGGCTGTTGCCACGGCTTGCACGTGGACTCAAGCAGTAGAGTGCTGGCTGCTTACAACTACTTCAGCAACAGCAGCAGGCGTGACATCTACCTTGAGAACTCCTCTAGCATCCTCTGCTTCAACATCTTCATGGAACCAAAGCTTACCGATAACGGCTACAGCAACACCTGGTACAACCCTGAGATCGACAGAGGCAACTACTACCGTAACCACATCTCTCCAGATGCTGATAGAGATGGAGTGGTGGACACTCCCTACCCGATACCGGGTTCAGCCGGGTCGCAGGACCTCTATCCATTGGCAGAGCCCCCGGTACTGATCTGCAAGGTGCTGCACCTCCCCAAGGGGTGGAGCGCCATCTCAACACCCACCTTGAACCCCATCGAGCTGGGCAACTTGAAGGCATACAAGTGGACGGGCACAGGGTACGTGGAAGCCCGAGAGCTAGAGCCCGGCGTGGGCTACTGGGTCTACAGCGCCTTTGACACACCTATAGTGATCCTAGGGGCTCCCATGAATTCCTGCGAAGTTCAGCTACAGCCGGGGTGGAACTTCATAGGCTCCATAAGCATGGATGCAAAGCTTGAGAATGCTCCCGGCGCTATAGTCTTTGACTGGAACTTCAAGGAGCAGAGCTACTCAATAACAACTGCTATAAAGCCCTTCAAAGCCTATTGGGTCTACTCCCCCTCTGAGGCTACAGCCCGCCTAGTGCCCCGATAGGAGCTTCTCTGGCATCAAGTGGGAGCAGCCATGCGCAAGCTAGTCCTCACGACCTTTCAAGGACTTGAAGAGATTTCAGCTAAGGAAGTCGAGCAAAGAGGCTTCAAGCTTCTCCAAGTGTTTAAACCCTCCCTTCTGCTAGTGGAAGGTGATCTCGAGAAGGCTCTCCAGCTGAAAACGGTGGACTCTGCTTCTCAGCTATTACACTTAGGTGAGGCTGAAAGCCTAGAGGTTAAAGCTCTACGCCTTCTCTTCCGGCAAGTCTTCAAAAGCTGTAAAGGCTCCCTCAAGTCTCTACGACACATCAGAGTGAGGGCCGTCACACGGGGCAGAGGCGTGGATAGACGTCTCCTAGAGCTTATAGCCTCCCGTGAAGCCAAGCGTGTCGCCCATGTTCTCACAAGCCCTAGATCGCCGAATATCCTCAGAGTATACCTAGACACCGAAACGAACATCGTAATCATAGCTCAGCAGCTCCACAAGCAGCCCCTCCACTTGAGGGACTACTACGTGGCTAAACATCCTTCTCCGCTTAACCCCATCATAGCGGCTACCATCCCCTACTTTCTGGGAAATCTCCCTCGAGCAATCTACGATCCATTCTGCGGCTCCGGCACCATACCCATCGAAGTCCTTCTCCAAGCACCTGAAGTAGAAGCCTATGCCTCCGACATAGAGCCAGCCTATGTCAAAGCCACGCTGGAAAATGCGGAGCAAGCTGGAGTAGCTCTACAAGTATTCGCTGCTGATGCAGCACATCCCCCTATCCATAGGGGCATAGATCTGGTTGCGGCAGATCCTCCAAGGGGGAGGAGGCTACGGAGGGGAAGCAGAGTAAAATACCTAGAAGTGCTGTTTAAGCTCTCTACTTCCCTTGAAGCAGCCTCGCTTCTCGTTGTAACCCCTTATGAGGAGCCGGCCTTGAAGATCTCTGAGAAGTATGAATATTTTCTAGTCAAGAGGCTTCTCACATTCCAAGGGGGAGCTAGAATTGCTCTCTTGCACTTCAAGAGGTGAATTGAACCAAAGGAACTCCTAAGCTACTTTTGGGAGAGTTCCACAAGCGCCGATGCCAAGGCTACGGCTTCGGAGAAGTCCTTCATAGCCCTAGACACATCTAGGAGCACAGTAGGAAGCAAATCGGTGTACACAGCAGCTATCCCTCTTCCTCCCCCTAGGAACTCCAATGTCCTGAAGATGAGGTTGCCGGAAACCCCATCTGGCGCCAAGATGAAGGTTGCCTCATCGGCTATAGCTTCCTCGATCAAGATGCCGTAGTGCTTCACCTCTTCAGCTACGCCTTCCCTCTTGACCATGGATGCAAGAAACTCACCTTCACAGAGCATCCTATCCACCTGTAAACTCCTCCCGAAATCCTCCAGTCTCCCCCCTGAGAGGATCGCTATCTTCGGCTTTAGTCCCAACAGCTTGTGAAGCTTAACTGCATGCTCAATCAAGGTGAACTTATCCTTCACTGTATCTCCCTCATCAATTCCCACAGGGGCGAAGAAGAAGGGCCTTCCATCAGCCGTTTCGAGGAGCGCAATCCTATGAAGTTTCTCAAGTCCATAGAGCTGCTTCACTGTCTTTAGCACCTTCGACGCTGAAAGAGTCCCCCTAGCCGCGGCATCCACTTCTCCGCTCTTCAAAAGCTCAAGCAGCGTCAGCCAAGGCTCATCGCTCTCCACAAGCTTAAACCCATAGGAATCCTTGACAACTCCTCTCCCGGAAACCAAAACCACTTCTCCAAAGTTCTGCTCCCTAGCCTTAAGCGCAGAGCACAAAGCACTCTCCACATAGCTGGATCTCTCCCAACCCACACCAACAGCCACTCTAGCCCTTCTTTCCTTAGCTAGATTCCTTATCAGCTCCAAGAGCTTCAACTTTCCTCAACCCTCCCAACACGAGCTAAAGCTGGGTCATCCTTCAAAGCAGCATACTCCAACCCAGCATCATACAGTGCAAGGGCAGCCAACGCCCCTATAACTCCCATCCTCCCAGTGATCTCCACCACTTCAACGCCATACCTCTCCGCTAGTTCCAAAGCCTCAGAGAGCTCCACCATCCCGCTCTTCACCCTCCAAGCGAACTCCCTAAGCTCCCTTGGAACCACGATCCCCCCGTAGGCTACAGCGCAAGCTTCCTCAGAATAGCAGAACCCTCTCAGAATCTCAACGAGATCTTTAACAACTTGTCTAACTTCAACTCCAGCTGGCACAGCAAAGCTCAGAGACACTGCCACATTATTAGTGGTCTTCCATGGAACCCCGGGATACGCCTGAAATATTCTATGGGCAAGAAGCTTCATACCCTTGTACTTCTCGCAGAGCATCGAAGCCGCCTTGAGAGTTGACGCCCATGTAGCCCCTTTATCCTTCACATCAGTGTTATCCACAGCGAAAATCAGCTTCTCATACTTCAAAGTCTCCAAGATAACGTGATTCACATAGCGTCCACCAACCTTCACCAAGTCATCCTCTGAAGGATATACCGCCTTCACAACTCCCGGCGCCTGAGCAAGGCAAGCAGCCACTCCCACGCCAGCGCCGGCCACACCAGCCCAACGCGTGTAGACTTTGTCATTCTTCACCTCAACAGCCTCAAGGGCTTGACCACCCCTAGAGAAGTCTGCTGGACCGAACTTCACCTCAAAGCTTCCAAGCCTAGCCCTCATCACCAAGGTGGTACCATCAACCCAGCCCGTGTAAACTGCTCCTCCAGCTCTCAACCTATTCACGAGATCCCACTCGACGGGGCCTCTAGCGCAGCACTCTTCAATGATCTCAGCCACGCCAGCCTTTTCATCAATCAATGTCAGCAATCCTCTAGAGAACATCCTGCCAAACCGCTCAGCCACCTGCTCTGGGGTCAAGGAGATCAAGGGACTATTCCTCCGAGATACTCGTAAACGATTTTATCGTTATTTAAGACTTTCAAAGCTCACATACATGGATCTTGGGGTAGTGCCTCACGAAGAGCCCCTTAACCCCTATAGCTTCAAGCCTCTTCCTCAACGTCTCCTGGAATCTCATGTAGCCTTCAAGGTCTCTCACCATCCGGGCACTTCTAGGAGAGACCTCCTGCAGAGTTCTCAGAAACCTCCCTCCACAGAGCTTCACGTTGAGAGGCTCAATGATGTAGAAGTCCACCAAGCCTTCCAGCTCTGCCGCAAGCTCCTCCACGTTAACGAGGTGCGGTATCACCGGGCTGATGAAGCCGTAGGTCTTCAACCCTTCTTCACGCAACTTCTCCAAAGCCTTAACTCTGGCATTATGCGTGGGTGAATTCGGCTCGAAGAGCTTCTTCACCTCTCCTTCAAAGCCGTTGACCGTCAACCCCACCTCAAGCTGCTTAAACTCTCGGAGCACATCTAGATCTCTCAAGATGAGATCTGACTTAGTCAAGATTCTGAGCTGAATTCTCTTGTCCATGCTCTCTAGAACTCTCCTCGTGAGCTCTAAGTCTCTCTCAACTGGCTGGTAGGGATCCGAGACGCTCGACATGTAGACCATGCCCTCAACATGCCTAGCCCTCACAAGCTCTGGGGCATTTACCTTCACTTCAACCCATGAGCCCCACTCGCCATGCCTCTTCCACCTGCACATGAACTTGGCGTAGCAGTAGAGGCATGCATGGCCGCAGCCCACATACTGGTTGATGACGTAGCTTGCCCCCGGTATGCCCGTCCTCGCAAAGATGCTTTTCGCTTGAACCTCGATGATCTTAAGGGGCATGTTATCAGCCGCCGCGATTTCCGCCCATCTTCTCCATAGTCCCTCTCTAAAGAGCCTTTGGCTATTGGGGGGTAAAGAATTAATGTGTTTACGCACATAGAGGGAAGCCCCCGAGGGGTGTACTGCCATGAGCGAGCTCTTTGGAGCAACCTTTCTTCAGCCAGTCTCCAACACCACCGCCCTTCTCATGAGGCTAAAGAGGCTGACGCTGCACACGCGCACTCAGTTCCAGGAGGTGGTGATCGCCGAATTCGAGGACTTTGGCAGAGCCCTCGTCCTAGACAACCTCGTTCAATCCACTGAGCTGGATGAGCACATCTACCACGAATCCCTAGTACACATAGCACTGATGACGCATCCCCTCCCCAAGAAGGTGCTAGTTGTAGGTGGAGGTGAGGGCGCCACCATAAGAGAGGTCTTGAAGCACAGCTGCGTCGAGCGCGTGGTCATGGTTGACATCGACGGAGAGCTTGTGGAATACGCCAAGAAACACCTCGAATTCATGCATAAAGGCGCCTTCAACGATCCACGCGTCGAAGTGGTGATCATGGATGGGAGAGAGTACGTCGACGGCTGCCGGGAAACCTTCGATGTTGCAGTCATGGATCTCACAGACCCCTACGGCCCGCCGATAGCGAGGGAGCTCTACACCGATGAGTTCTACTCCAAGATCTCCAAACTCCTCTCAGAGGAAGGCGTAATGGTAACTCAAGCTGGCTCCAGCTTCTTCTTCGAAGAAGTCTATGACTCCGTTTTAGACGCAGTTAAGCGGGTGTTCCCCATCGTGAGAGAGTACAACGTCTGGGTTCCAGCCTTCGGCTACACCTGCAACTTCATCATAGGCTCTAAAAAATATGATCCCATCGCCATCCCTCTCGAGGAGCTTAAAAAACGCTTCAAAGAACGCCAGCTAAAAATGCGCTTCTACACCCCCCAAGCCCACTTAGGGCTCCTCTACACACCAATCTTCAGAAAAAGCCGCTCCAATCCATGATGTCTTAGCGATCCTCCTTTACAGCTTTTCTCTTTCAAGATGCTCCAAGTTCAACATCTTTACAAATTCATTAAACCTGATAGCCTTTACACCATACCTTGGAGCCCACTTTAGGAGATCTTCATCCTCAGTAGCTATCTCAGTTCTTAGCATTCTCGCCAGCGCCAAATACGATGAATCGTAGAAAGTCATCCTCGTATTCAGAGCAATTTTCTCTACTTCCTCCAGATCAAGGTTACTAAACCCATAGACTTTGCATAACCTTGCTATTCTCGAAGTGGCTGCAGTCGCCTTCAGCGCTGTCTCCATGCTTATACTTCTAAGTCTAAAGCACATCTTCCAATATGTGTTGCAAGCTTCGTAGATTGTTAAGTCGAGAATTATGATAAGGTGCTCATGCAGCTTAGTTAGCAGATGTTTGCCGCTAAGCAGAACTAGTGGGGCAAATACGCTTGCGTCAGCAACTATACCTTCTATTCTTTTGGCTGGCATCAAAGCTCCTCTCTAGACTCTTCAACAAGTCTAGCAATTTCGCGAGGACTGATCTTTCCACGGCACTCCGCTGCCAATTCATCAAGAAGCTTCTCAACATCCTTCTCTTCGAGTTCCTGTGCTTTCCTAAGTAGGGCTTCTTTAACCACCTCGGCGATGTTCACGTTGGCTTCCTCTAGCTTCTCCCTAACCCACTTGGGGATTCGCACGCTCACTACGGTGCTCACGAGCTTCACCGTATACATTTAGTATACAGTGCTAGTAGATATATCTAGTGCAGCCCCTTGGAAGCAGCCCAACACCGGAGTCATCACAATTATCCTCCAGCCGATCCCTCCTCATCGGGGCAAATACCTTCTCCTGAACTCAGCAACTTAAAGACATCGCCGCTCCCTCTATACACGTAGTATAATTTACAGCACACGTTTAGGCTAAACACATCTAAAGGAGCGGTAGAGGGATCCCTGTTGAATCTCTCTCTAACTCTACCAGAGTTCCTCAAATGGTATCAAGAGCTCAGCAAGCTCAAAATCTTCTGGGCAAAGCACTTCAGCAGGCTTCTAGAAGTCTGTGAGCGCAATTCCTACCTTATGTTGAGAGTGGAGTGGCTTGTCAGAGGTAAGCCTAGAGAGGGGCTTCTCGTAGCTTTGAGAGATCCCTCGCAGCTCACTAGCCTCTTAGAGGAGCCTCTCCTCAGCCACTACGAGCTAATCCACCTACTGGTAGATGAAGAAGTCCCTCTTCCGCTGCCACCCTACTGCGCTGTAAATGCTCACTCCATCCTCTACTTCTGGCATCTAGATCAGCTCCATCTTCTCGAGCCCAACCGCCAAGTGGACGTGGAACTACATGAAGACTGGAATTCCTCGGTAGAAGAGCAGCTTAGAAGGGTGCAGAAGCAAAGCTGGGGCTTCTACATCTCTCCAAGAGCTGGAGATCACTTAGTGCTGCTGGCCAAGCTGAATGGCGAAGTTGTGGGATCAGCCTACTTCAACGTGAACAACGCCAACCTCGACTACGGCGTCCACGTGGTTCGCAGCCACTGGAGGAAAAGGATAGGCACCAGACTTCTCCATGAAGCAGCACAACAGGCTAGAATTAGAGGCTTCTCTTTCTTCAGCGTGGTGAGGATACTCCGAAGAGTGGGCGGCATATCCTCTGATAAGCGGGCTTTAAGCTTCTACAAGGCTAACAATCCCTCTGCAAAGCTGAAGGTTCTCCGCGTGCTGCTTAAGCCCTAAGATCTTAGGGGGCAAGCAATTAGCATCGACTCGCGCCTTCTCACGTGCTGGAAGAGGTTGGTGAGAATGATTAGCCCAGTACTCCACGCAATAATCAGCGGGCTCCACGACTTGGCGGCGGTGATATGGGTTGGCGCCATCTTGGTCAACGCGCTGGTCCTCACTCCCACCTTCAAGGGATCGCCAATGGAGGGTATGGAGCTGCGGAGGAAGCTGATGATGCGAGCTCAGAGGAGGCTCTCCTTCCTAGTTCCTCCAAGCATAGTCGTGGTGGTCGTCACTGGCATACTGGAGGCGCGCTTCTCCCCCGCCTTCCATGGCCTTCTCTCCTTCGCCAACGCCTACTCTACAATCCTGCTGGTGAAGGTGATCCTAACAGCAGTAATGATAATCACCATGATTGCTCGGCAGATGATCATGAAGCGGATACGGAGCGGCAAAGCCTCCAAAGAGGCTGAGAAGCTAACAGTGAAGCTCGTGTACTTTAACGCGGTGCTGGGGGTCATTGTTATCTTGCTGAGCGGCGCTTTATCGGCAGTAGCTTAGCCTCTCCTTTTTCTCAAGAGTGTAGGAAAAGCTCTAGATGGGTGTGCAACACTAGCATTCTATCGTGGGGGCTGTCCATGGACGAAGAGCTGCTAGACGTAGTTATTGAAGTGCAGACTCCCTGTGAACTTCTCGAGCTCCTCAAAAGGGATGTGCAGCTCAACATTACGGATGTTAGACGTGTGGGCGACGATCGCATAAGCCATCTCATCAGCTTCCCAGCTGGTAAAGCTAAGGAGGTGCAACAGCTCCTCCAAAGGCTGGGCTTCGAGTTTAAAGCCCTCGGTGCCTCTGGAGAGCGCTGCCATGCTGTGGTTACAAAGCGCTGCACCGTGTGCAGGGCGATCACCGGGCATAGAGCCTTCATGGTCTTCGGCAGATTAAACGAGGAGGGCTTAATGGAGTTCCGCTTCATCTCCGACTTCAAATCCTATCGAGGAATACTCGGCGAGCTGCAGAAACACCAGATCCCACATAGAGTGAAGGGAATAACCCGCTACAAGCCCGGCGGAATCCTCACAGAGAACCAGGAGCGGGTTCTCCTCATCGCCCTCAAATCCGGGTTCTTCGACTATCCAAGAAAAATCACCCTAGAAGAACTCGCCGGAAGACTGGGAGTCACTCCCCCAGCTTTAAGCGAAACCCTTAGAAGAGGCATGCGAAAGCTCCTTGAACACTACTTCTCAGCGACGCCGGAGACCTTTAGGTGAGCTTAAATGCTTCTCAGATGGGCTTCAATAGGTATTCAGCTCTAATGCTGAATCCATATTTAGGTGATTGATATTTCCTAACCCCTATAAACACCACTTGGTATCTCAATGTTCTTTGAGCCCCCTCCAGCATCACCTTCAACTTAGCTTCCTTAAGCTCATAGCTCCCCCAGTCAATAAGCACAGCATCTTCACGGTACACCCATCCAGGATTCCTAGGGTGCAAGCCTCTCGAAGGTAGTCCAGCTGCGTACATGATTTTCCTATCCCAAAGATCATAGCTTCTAGCCTTCGCCTCGCGATTAGCGAGAAAAGCTTCAAGGTCGAAGATGAAGAGCGAGAGGCAATATGGAGTGTCGCCGTAGCTGAGCTTCAAATGCCCCTTATCACAACCCTCCTTTTCATGGATATGAAGGGTGCACTCCCCTCGAAGAGGAGGCAATCTGTCCAAGCGTATCGGGCTACCACGCGGCTTCCATCCAAGCACTATCGGCAGAGAGCTGGTTGGCGGGGGCATATTGCAGCGCTCCGATGAGCATGTCTAGCTCCTCTATTTGCACAACCTCTATAGACGCTTAACTCTTCACCTCAACTTCGCCTATAGCTTCGTTAAAGCACTTCATGAACCTAACTAAATCCCTCGAAGCAGCTAGCTGTAAAGCTATAGCAACTATGATTAGCGCCAAGGGGCCAGCGATGGCCATCAACATGCAGGTCTTCAAATCTCCGAAAACCACTGCTACAGCTATGAAGGGCGCCAGCACAGCCATGGCAACCGCTACCGCCAGCTTCTTCCTAACTCTAAGCTTAAGCACGGTCTCCGTGGACGATCCCAAGGACTTGAAGGTTAGCCAAGCCTCTACGAGGGCATCCACCATGAGGACCATCGCCGCTGGCTCCTTGGCATCCTTCAAGGGGAAGCCGCCCACACTGCATAGCCTCTCCTTCAGGAAGGCGTAGGCCTCCTCAAGGCTCAGCTCAAGCTCCTTTGTCACCCTGAGCAGCTGCAAGCAGCTCTCCACCGCTAACCTCTAGCCAGCAGCACCTCTATCATAGCCTCCGATATATATCGTGTGGCATCCACACCCTCCAAGAAGAGGCTACTTCTCTAAGAGCGGGGAGATGTTGTGGTTAAAGTCGATACATGCGCCATCGCTGGCATCGATTTAAGAATCTCAACGTGAGAGGCTCATGGCTTCATCACGTGCTTTCAATAATTAGCCTCATTCTCATAGCAAAGGGCAAGGTGTAGGTCAAAGACTATGTCAAGGCCCGCTACCCACCAGAACAGGCTGAACAAGCCTTCAAAGAGGCAGCCCAGCCAGACGTGGTGAGAGTTGCTTTAAAGCCCTAGCCCTCCTTCCTCTTTTTACTCCGGACACCATCCCTCACTCAGAGGCTTGAGCTCGCCAGCTAGAAGCCTCTCAACAACCTCCCTGGCCGAAGCCCCCTCAGCACGGTATGCCTTCACTCCCAACCTCTGAAAAAGCGCCAAAGCCTTAGCGCCTAGACCATGAACCACTATTGCTTCAACCCTCTCACCAACTAAGAGCTCCGCTGGAGTGCCGCCGCCTCCAAAGTGCTTGGACACATTCTCAATAACCTTCACGTCAAGCACCCTCCCTGCTTTAAGGTCAACCTCAACAATAGCATAGAAAGGAGCTCTTCCAAAGTGCATCGACACCGGGGCATCAAGCCCGGAAGGCTCTTCAACCGGTATAGCTATCTTCAACTCCCTTAACCCTCCACTTTTCGTGTAAACGCACGTATTCTAGGGTCAGCGCACCTTGTAAAGCCTTTCCTCAGCCATGAGAGGCAATACACTAATATAGGGCGGCGACGCCAAGGAAGGCTAAAGACGCAATTTTGAAGGTGCAATTAGTGGTTCTATCTAAGAGGAGCCTCCACTTCACGCCACTGCTGCTTATCGCCTTCACGCTAATCCTCTGCCAAATCACAGTAGCCGACGCTCATCAAGTCATAACAGTTCCCGACGACTTCCCCACCATCCAGAAAGCAATAAACAACGCGAGCAACGGAGACACAGTCCTCGTCAAGCCCGGCAACTACACAGAGAGCATCGTCGTCAATAAATCCATAATCCTCACATCGCTGATGGGCGCCGAGCACACCTTCATATATACAGTATCCCGCTTCTATCCAGCCATCTACATCTCCGCATCAAATGCAGTCGTGTCGGGCTTCACCCTAAAGAGCTCAACCACATGGTATGCCTCTGCATTGAAGGCTGAAGACGTAGTCAACGTCTCCATCAGCGACATAAAGGGAGTCTACGTGCAATGCGGCATCGAGTTCCACAACGCCTCCTTCTGCAAGGTCTCCAGCTCAACATTCACGCATACTGTGGGCTACGCCATCGGCCTAGACGACTCCAGAAACAATACCTTCACCAGCTGCTCAGTTGAAGGAGCCAACTACGGCGTATACCTCGGAAACTCACACAACAACACCTTCCGCAACCTCCACGCTGCATCATGCACCTACAACGTCTACGTCCTCTGCTCAGACGACAACATCTTCGAGTCATCCACAATATGCAACGCGGGATACCATGGATTCCTCGTGGAGTTCAGCGACCACCTCACCATATTCAACTGCACCATAGCAGACTGCGCGAGAAACGGCGTCGACGCCTCTAGCAGCGAGCACCTAGAGCTCATCAACAACACCTTCTACAACTGCGGAGTCCTCCTCTACTACACCTACTACAACACCATAGAGAACAACACAGTCAACAACTTACCCCTCCTCTACTTCGAGAAAGCCCAAAACATCAACGTCTCCGGGCCGATAGGGCAGCTCATCCTCATCAACTGCAGCCAAGCCAACATCTCACAAATTGCAATAACAAGAACCTCCGTGGGAGTGCAAGCCTTCTGCTCCTCCAACATCAACATCGCCGACTCCCAAGTCTCCTTCTGCAGCTGGGAGGGAATGGATCTCCACTGCGTAGACCACCTCGACATGAGTAGGGTAACAATATCCAACACCACATGGCACGGCGCCGTCCTATCCTACGTCGACAACTCCATAGTCGAGCAGTGCCTATTCACGGGCAACGGCGTAGACGGACTCCACGTCATAAGCTCCACCAACACCACCATCAGAAACACCACCTTCATAGCAAGCCGCCTAGGCGGAGGAGGCGCCGACCTCCGCTTCTCCGATCAACTCCACGTCTACAGCTGCCACTTCGACAACTGCAACCTCCGCCTCTCCCGCTCATGGAACTCCACAGTAGAACAGAGCAGCTTCACCGGGCAGTACTCCGGCATCCGCCTCTACAGAGCCACAGACAACGTGATACATAGAAACATGGTGGACGGCGGCTACGGCATCCAACTCACAACCAGCTCCACAAGAAACACCATCACAGAAAACCAGCTCTTCCACCAAGGACTACAAGTCTACGACTCCTTCAACAACACAGTTGTAGACAACACCGTCAACGGGCTTCCCATCATCTACCTTGAAGATGAGGAGAACGTGACGGCATCCAATGGCGGTCAAGCCATCATCCTCCACTGCAACAACATCACCGTGCTCCACATCCACGCCATGGGCTTAAGCGAAGGCATCTACATGGTGGGTGTCAACAACTCAGCCATAGGCAGCAGCACCATACTCTACAGCGGCAACCGAGGAATCTACCTTGAAGACGGCGTCAACAACACCTTCGAGGGAATCACAGTAGGCCTCTCATGGACCGGAGTAGACATCAGAGGCGACAACAGCTACAACAACACCTTCAGAGACTGCACCTTCATAGGAGCCTACACCGCCCTCCTCCTCTCCGAAGAAGTGCCAATAAACACCACCAACCTCTACTTCAACAACTTCATCAACAACACCATAGACGTACACGGGCCAATCTACCGAGCATACACCCCTGGAGATGTAATCTACCACTACCACGGCAAGCGCTTCGTCAACTACCTAGGCAACCACTGGAGCAGCTGCAACAACACCGACGCCGATGACGACGGCATAGCCGACACCGGCTACACAGGCAACAACTTCTACGATCCTTCGAGGGAATCACAGTAGGCCTCTCATGGACCGGAGTAGACATCAGAGGCGACAACAGCTACA
>JAGHCH010000049.1 GCA_021160575.1 Thermoproteota archaeon
CACCAGAAAAGTCCTTTGAGCCACCTACTACGAGAACTTTACCATTTTCACCTTTATGGCTGGTTGGAGACCTCTTCTTCACAGCCATCCGCAGATCTCCGGGGCCAGCAAAAAACTCGGCTTCGGGAGGGATGCCTATTGAGGCGACTACTAGCTCGCCTAGGTAAGGCTTAGCCTCTGGATTAGCGAAGCCCTTCTTTGGCTTATGATGGGTGACGGTGAGGTTTGCCGTTACAGCTTTCCCGGAGACTTCGCCAGTGTCAGGGTCCACCCCCGTAGGCACATCTATTGAAACCACGAACTTTCCGGAGGCGTTGATAGCTTCAACAGCTGTTAGGATAGGCTCTCGGAGAGGCCCCCTAATGCCCGTGCCTAGGAGAGCATCTACGATGACATCTGCCTCTTCGAAGAGCTCACGGGTTTTCTTGAGCTCTGCAGAGTCTGGAGCTATGATCAGCCTGATGGAGCGCTCCATCTTAAGGAGGGCTTCAAAGTTGAGGCGGGCTTCCTTGGAGGCTATTCTCTCAGGGCGTTCTAGAAGGATTACTGTGACTTTTGAGCCAAGTGAGGCAAGTTGCCTTGCTACTACGAAGCCGTCTCCGCCCTTATTCCCTATATAGGCTAGGATGAGCACCTCTAGGTCTCTGGGCTCAAATCTCTTTATAATTTCCTCTACGATGGCGCGCCCAGCATTTTCCATGAGGAGGAGACGCGGGACTCCTAGGAATTCAGCGTTTTCATCTATGGCTCTAATCTCTGCTACTGAAAGGGAGTTGTTCTTCAGAGAATTAGAGGGCAAGAATCCCCCTCCAACATGTCACCAGCCAGCTGCCTAGAGGATTCGACAGCACATCACAGAGTAGTGGAGGTGATTTAAAAGTTTCTTTGGAGGCATGGCAGCTGGCGCTTGCTCTAGCTGCCAGCTGAACCCTTCCGGCTAGCAGTGATGCCTCTGAGCTTGGGGTTTCTCTTCAGTTGGAGGTAGTAGTCATAGCCGTCTATCAAGGCGACCTTGCTGGCTTCGAGAATGTTAGTTGATACTCCCACAGTTCTCCAGCTGCGTTCCCCGTCGGAGAACTCAATGAACACGCGTACAGCCGAGGCTGTGCCAGCAGCTACATCTGCGATGGAGACTCGGTAGTTCACCAGTTCTACATCCTTGATCTCCGGGAAGAAGACTGAGAGAGCCTTCCTCAGAGCGAGGTCTTCAGCGTGTACAGGGCCGTTGCCCTCGGCGATGTCGTACACGTATTGGTCTCCGATCTTCAACTTGACGGCGCTGTCAGCTATGAATTCTCCGTCTCGAGACTCGCTCGTCATCCTGCAGTAAATGACCTTGAAGAACTCTCGGTAGAGCCCCATCTCCTTGGCCATGAGGAGGAAGAGTGTTGCATCGGCGTTTTCAAGATGGTATCCTTGGTTTTCGAGTTCCTTCACCTTCCTCACGATTGAGTTGAGAACCTCCCTATCCTCACTGCTTAGGGGGAGATGAAACTCCCTCGCCTTGGCTAGGATGTTGGCTTTGCCGGAGAGCTCGGAGACGGAGAATACTCGCTGGTTGCCGACAAGGAAGGGATCTATATGCTCATAGGCCTGCGGCACCTTGAGCACGGCGTCGACGTGCACTCCTCCTTTGTGAGCAAAGGCGTTGTCCCCTACGAAGGGTTGATAGCTGTTAGGGTGAATGCCAGCCAGCTCGTAGACATACTGTGAAAGCTCTCTAAGCCTTCGAAGGCGTTCCACGCCGAGCTGGGATGTCGAGATGCCGAGTTTGAGCTCTAGGGTGGGAATGATCTGGCAGAGATCTGCATTGCCGCAGCGCTCGCCAAATCCGTTGATAGTTCCCTGTACATGTACTGCTCCGGCCAGCACTGCCTGTATGCTGTTGGCTACGGCCATGCCGCAGTCGTTGTGGCAATGGATGCCCAAGAGGACTTTTACCTTGTCCTTTATCATCTTAACTACCTTGTAGATTTCATGGGGCAAGGTGCCTCCATTAGTGTCGCAGAGAACCAAAACTTGGGCGCCAGCCTCCTCAGCTACTCTCAGCACGCTCAGAGCATATTCGGGGTTCGCCTTATATCCATCGAAAAAGTGCTCAGCATCGAAGATCACCTTTAGCCCATGCTCTCGGAGGTAGGTTATCGAAGAGTACACCATGTCTAAGTTCTGTTCAAGAGAGGTTTTGAGCACCTTGGTGACATGGAGAGCCCATGCCTTGCCAAAGATGGTTGCAACCTCTACTCCGCTTTCCAAGATTGCTTGGAGGTTGTGGTCTTTGTCTGGTGGAAGATCCTTGCGGCGGGTGCTGCCGAAGGCTGTTATGACCGAGTGCTTGAAACTGTACTGCTTCACGGCTTTGAAAAACTCTTGGTCCTTAGGGTTAGAGCCAGGCCAGCCTCCCTCGATGTATTGGATGCCGAACTCATCGAGCTTTAAAGCTATTCGAAGTTTGTCTTGGAGAGAAAAGTAGATGTCTTTAGATTGGGCTCCATCTCTTAGGGTGGTGTCGTAGATCTCCACCATAGGGGCGGATTTGACGATCCCTCACTTGAATCCTCCTCCACAAGAAGTGGAAAGGTGTAGAAGGGTTGTCGCTGTTGAGGGTTTTAAGCCTTTAGGTAGGCTACTGCTCCAGCCCTATGAGACGGCGCATAGCCTTCCCCGTTACCTCAAGGGGGTGCTTACTGGTCTCTTCCATCAGCCTTCTGAGGGTTGGCTGTCCTTTGCTACTTTCCTCCAGCCACTCCTTGGCAAAGGCTCCGCTGACGATGTAGTCTGCTATGCGGTGCATGTTCTGCTTGACATGCTCGTCTATGATCTTAGGACCGTAAACCAATCCGCCATACTTGGCTGTATCGCTTACGGCCTTGAGCATCTTCTCTAAGCCGCCCTCATAGATTAGATCCATGATTAGCTTTAGCTCGTTGCAGACTTCAAAGTAGGCTACCTCGGGTTGATAGCCTCTCTCAATGATGGTTTCAAAGCCCTTCTTGATGAGCTCCATGATGCCCCCTACAAGTACTGACTGCTCTCCTATGAGGTCTGTTTCCGTCTCCTCTTTGAAAGTGGTCTCTATAGCTCCAGCCCTTGTAGCTCCAATACCCTTGGCTATAGCTAGGGCGATCTTCATGGCGTTCCCGGTGTAGTCTTGGTACACCGCCACTAAAGCAGGCACTCCTTTACCCTGCAGATAAGTGGCTCTAACGGTAGGTCCAGGTGATTTAGGAGCCACCATGAAGACGTCCACGTTGGGTGGAGGTACAATCACCTTGAAGTGGATGTTGAAGCCGTGAGCAAATCCTAGAGCTTTGCCCTCTGACAAGTTGGGGGCTATCTGCTCTTGGTAGACTTGGGGTTGGTGAACGTCAGGGATGAGAAAGAGAATTATGTCAGCTCTTCGGGTGGCTTCTCCAATCTCATAGACCTCAAAGCCATCTGCTTCAGCTCTGCTCCAAGAGCTGCCTCCTCGCCGCAAGCCTACTATTACATTGAAGCCGCTATCCCTCAGGTTGAGAGCTTGGGCGTGCCCTTGGCTTCCATACCCTATGACGGTTATGGTTTTTCCATCGAGAATCGAAGCATCCACCTCTTCATCGCGGTAGATCTTAGCCACCATAATACACCTCCTCTAGGTTTTAGGCTTGATAGCCTTAGGTCCGCGTGAAACAGCTACTATTCCAGTCTTAGCTATTTCTTCAAGCCCATAGCTGCGCATTAAGTTGGTAAAAGCAACTATCTTGGATGGGGCCCCCACAATCTCTATGGTGAGAGAATCTCTTGCTACATCGACTATTCTGCCGCGGAAGATGCTGGCATACTGGATGATATCACTTCTAGCAGCGTGGTCAGGGGCGTGTACCTTCACTAGGGCTAGCTCTCTAATTACAGCTTCATCTTCCTTGAGCTCAGAGATCTTAACGACCTCCACTATTTTGGCGAGCTGCTTAATCAGCTGCTCTACGATCTTCTTGTCCCCCTTCATGGTCATTGTGATTCTCGAAAGCCCTTCATGCTCTGTTTTACCTACAGCGATACTATCGATGTTGAAGCCTCTCCTCCTGATGAGGGAGGAGATCCTAAACATGACCCCAGGCTTATCTTCTACCAAGGCTACAATGATGTGGGATTCCTCAACCACCATACACTACCTCCTTCAGCCTCTTTCCAGGGAGCACCATGGGGAATACCTTCTCATCTGGCGAGATAGGAACATCAATTACCACGGAGACTTCAGAGAATAGCGCTTTGCGGACGGCGCTTTCAAACTCCTCATAGCTTTCAACACGGACGCCCACAGCACCGTAAGCCTCAGCTAGTTTGACGAAGTCTGGAACATTTCCTAGGTCAACTTCACAAGTTCTGTTTTCACAAAGGAGGCACTGCCACTGCCTAACCATGCCTAAAGATCGATTATCTAAAATTATCGAGATTACTGGAAGCTCTTCTGTAATGGATGTTGCTAAGTCTTGCTGAGTCATCAAGAAGCTTCCGTCACCATCGATGTTCACTACTACCCGGTTGGGGGCAGCTGCCTTAGCGCCTATAGCTGCTGGCAGCCCAAAGCCCATGGTTCCCAGCCCCCCCGAAGTGATGAAAGTCCTAGGCTTAAGCGCCTTAAAGTAAAGAGCAGCCCACATCTGATTTTGTCCTACACCTGTAGTGATTATAGAGTCCTCTGGCAGCATCTCTCTGAGAATCTTCATGAGCTTGGCCGGCCTAATCCTAGGACCATCCATCATCTTCTGATGCTCTGAAGCGAAGATCTTTTGGAGTTCTCGCACTCTCTTGAGCCATGGAGAGTCCACATGCTTCTTGACGCCAATTTCCACTAAGCGATCATAGAGAGCTTTAAGTGCCTTCTTAGCATCTGCAACAATAGGCACATCAGCGCGCACATTCTTACCTATCTCAGCGGGGTCAAGGTCTATGTGTATAACCTTAGCATCTTGAGCAAAGAGGTCTAACCTCATGATGGTTCTATCAGCAAATCTAACACCGACAGCTATGATGAGATCCGCTTCCTCCACAGCATGGTTTGCCTCGGCTCTGCCATGCATACCCATGATACCTAGGCAGAGGGGATGAATTTCGGGGATGGCGCCCTTGCCCATCAAGGTTGTAACTACGGGAGCTTGGATAAGCTCAGCAAACTTGATGAGTTCCTCCGAGGCATTAGCCATGATCACTCCGCCGCCAGCTATAATGATTGGCTTCTCAGCATTCAAGACGAGCCCCAGCACCCTCTTCAACTAGTAGGGATGAGGATCGCCGCTTCTAATGGTGTAGCCTCGCAGGGTTATCTGGGATGGGAAGTCTATGTCGACTTCTTCAGTGAGCACGTCCCGTGGGAATTCCAAGACCACTGGTCCAGGGCGGTTGGTTGAGGCTATCATGAAGGCTGCCTTAACGATCTCTGGGATCTCAGCAGCATTCATCACTTGATAGGCGTACTTGGAAATGGGAGTCATTATTCCAACCACATCAGCCTCTTGGAAAGCGTCTTTGCCTATCATGCTTCGAGGCACTTGCCCCACTATGGCTACGACAGGAGAGCTATCCATGTAGGCAGTGGCGATTCCAGTGACAAGGTTTGTTGCACCCGGCCCGCTTGTAGCACAACAAACGCCAACTCTTCCACTAACTCTAGCATAGCCGTCCGCCATGTGGGCAGCGCACTGCTCATGCCTAGCTAGGATATGCCTTATCGACTCCTCATGGTAGAGTTCGTCGTAGAAGGGAATGGTGGCTCCTCCCGGGATGCCGAACATCATTTCAACGCCTTCACGCTTTAGAGCTTCAAGTAGAGCTTTGGCACCGCTGAGCCTCAAGTCCTAGCCCACCTCCAAGAGAAGCTTGAAGGAACTTTTAGCGGAGAGTGCTGTGCCTTGAGAAGGAGGCATTTCAGCCATATAGAGGGCGAACCCTCGACATCACCTTATTTCACTCCCTAAATAGAGCTAGAGATACAGCATGGGAAACGCCTAGGAGGTATAAAAACATTGCCTCTACAACCAGAATTCCCTAAAGCCTCTCTAACTATGACACGAGCACATGCTTAGGAATCCTCAAATAGACTGCGGAAGCTGCCTTAGAAACTTGATAGGTGGAAACTTGTAAACCCCGGCACCAGGCTCCACCACAAAAGGAGTGAACTCATCGATATCCACCTCTCGAAGCAAGGGGGTTAAGAACTCCTCCGGGGAGACTTCATTGACGGAGACCCCTGAGGCTAAAGGAGAATAGGAAGGGATTACTGCTAGGTGCTTTCCCTGATGAGTTCCGAGGAGGAAGCACTTGAACTTGAATTTGGCTCCGGAGTCGTCTTTGATGGAGATGGCGGGGTGCTCATGGGCTATGATGACCACTTCAGCTGATGGAGGGGCCTCAACCGTCTTATGTCCGTGGAACATGAAGATTGAGCCTAGAAGCAGTGCTGGATCGTGGAGGGGAACTTCGAACTTCTTGAGAATCCATATCACGTAGTTGTCGTGATTACCTCTTACCACCTCCACTCTAACCTTCTCCTTTTGCAGCCAGCTGAGAAGATCCTTGACTTCAACCCATTCCTGCACTGATGGCTCGCCGAATTCGTGCTTAAGATCTCCCAGGATAATAAGCCTCTCAGCGTCGACTTGCTCGAGAAGAAGGGAGAGCTGCTCCTTCATCCTTGAGTAAGAGGAGACGGGAAGGTGGATGCCCTCCTTTTCAAGGGCTGCCTCAAGCCCTATATGAAGATCGGCGATAACAAGGGCTCCAAAGTCCTTGAGCAGAAGGGCTGGCTGCTGTGCAACGATTTCCACTCCAGGGAGCAGCTGCAAGTCGCCAACACCACATTAGAGGCATGTCGCCGAGCAGTCGCCAAACACGGCTCTATTTTTTACCTTATAAAGCGTAAGAGAAGGCAAAGCCCTCCCCACCCCTTTCCCTTCCCTTTTTTCTAGGCGATAAATAGCAGTTGGAGAAGGCCCCAGGATACCGCTAGGAAGGCGAGGGAGGTACAGCCTAGCAGCAGAGCCCTCGCCAAGGTGAGCATCCACTTACCCAGTGAAGAGGGAAGGATGCGCGAGGAGATGAAGAGGAGGCTTGCCGCCCAGAAGATGAGGAGTGTTGAGGCGATTTTAGCTGCGAGGAAGAGTTCGGCGTTTCCAGCTATAGGCCTGACAAAGGGGTTAAGTTCAAAGGCGCCCACAGCGTTCACGGCATAGGCTGTTAAAAGGGCATCAGCCATGTTGAATGCGAGGAAGAGAACCCCCAGAATGAGCAGTTGCTGAAGTGGAGTAAAATGCTTCAGCCTCCCCACCCCTTCCCCAAGAAACTATGATAAGTTGAAGGGGTATTTCACTATTGCGGAGTACTTCGCCGTGACGCTATTCTGGCCATCACCATCTCGTAAAGATGTTTGAGGAGGAGCTTTCTGTCCTCCATCAAGACCACGTCGCTCATACCCATGAGAATCAAGCCGTGAGCGAAGGGAGAGGGAACATCGCATACAGGGGTGATGACGATCCGCCTCCTGCCCAGCTCTAGGTCTCTCAACACTCTCTCAGCATTAGCGACGTCCATTACGTCCTCCATGATCTCTCTTACGGTCTCCTTGATCACCGGGAAGTCATCCATCCCCTTGAGAACGCCGAGGAGAAGCTGAGCGTTCATCTGCTGCCTCGCAACCTTTACCTCTCTCCCCTTGTAGTTTCTGAGGATCATGAGGGAGCGGGTGGCGCAGTGCCTGAACCTTCTTCTAAACATCTCTGTCTGCTTGATGGCCTTGGAAAGGGTGGCTCTTAGTTCGGAACTTGGGAGGAGTGATAAGAGGCTGCGGGGATCCACTCTGACTCTTAGTGAAAAAGTGAGGACGAAGCCGTGGTCGCCTACGGTGACGCCTACATTGCATTGGAGGAGCTTTGTGGCTACATAGGCTAGAGCGCGAGATAGTGCGTCGTTAACTCTTCTGCCGAACACTCCATGAAAGACCAAGTTTAGTCTGCCGCGCTCATCAACATAGCTCTCGACTAAGAGAACCCTGTGGGAAGGCCTCTCCTTCACGCCTAGGTAGTTGAGGAATTCATGCTGAGCTTTGAAGTACTCGTAGATGGCGCTGGCCGCCTTGTAGTCGCAGTGGCAGACATCCATGAGATACTCTATGAGCTCCTCTCTACTCGCGGAGTCTATGCGATTGAACATGTACTCTCGGAATTCTCCTATAGCTTCTCCGAGATCGAAGCTGAGGGGTAGCATCTCGGAGAACCATGAGGGAACTGTGGGCTTCACGCCTTCAGCTGGCTTCACGTAGGCTCTGAGACCAGATGCTCTGATGAACTCGTAGGTCTTTCCGCCTAAGATGAAGATGTCTCCAGGCATCAGCCTCTCTAGAAACTCTTCCTCTATTAGGCCCACCCACCTTCCAGTGACGGTGTACACTTTGACCGCTACTTCATCGGGGATGGTCCCTATATTCTGGGCGTAGATGGATCTGAGAAGAAGCCCTCTTCTGCCAAACACCCCTTCCTCTTCATCGAACCAGACTTTGCCGTACACCTTGTAGCCAGTTAGATCGGTGTACTTTCCGCTCAGATACTTGAGGACTGAAATTAACTCCTCTTTGGTGAGGTTATGGTAGCAATAGCTCCTCCTAATCAGCTGGAGAGCTTCATCCACCGTCCACTTCTTCTCTAGAGCCATGCCCACTAGGTGTTGGGCCAGCACGTCGAGGGGCTTCATGGGGATGGAAACCCTATCCAGCCTTCCAGCGTAGGCCTCCTTCACCATTACAGCGTCCTCTACGAGGTCGTCGTGTTCCAAAGCTACCAGTATTCCCTTGGATACCTTGTCGAGGGAGTGCCCTGACCTTCCTATCCTCTGTAGGCAGCGGGATATGGATTTGGGAGAACCTATCTGAACTACGGCGTCGATGTAGCCTATGTCTATGCCTAGCTCAAGGGAGGTACTGCAGACTACGGCGCGCATCTCCCCCTTCTTCAGCTTCTCCTCTACTTCGCGGCGGATCTCCCTTGAGAGGGAGCTGTGATGAGCTGCAAGCTCATCGCCGTCCACCACCTTCATCTTGGATAAGTGGTAGACCACGCGCTCTGTTCCGCTTCTCGTGTTGGTGAAAATGAGAGTGGTGCGGTGCTGTTTGATGATCTCCTTGAGGAGCTCATACATCTTCTCGCTGGCTACCGATGCGGGGGTTCTGATGAGATCGTCAACAGGACATACTACGTGGAGCTCCATCCTCTTGACGAAGCGCTCGTCCACTATGGCGCATGGTCTGGGAGAGCCTCCATCATCGTATCCAACTAAGAAGCGAGCAACTACGTCGAGGGGGTGTATCGTGGCTGAGAGCCCTATTCTCACAAGAGGCTTTCCGGCGAGCCGCTCCAACCTCTCGAGGCTTAGAGTGAGGTGCACTCCCCGCTTAGAGCTGCAGAGTTCGTGAATCTCATCGACTATCACCCAGCGGACAGCCTTTAACTTCTCTCTGAACTTTGGTGCGCAGAGGATGATGGCGAGGGTTTCAGGAGTTGTGATGAGTATGTGTGGGGTCTCCTTCAGCATTTTTGAGCGCTCTGTTTGAGGGGTATCGCCAGTCCTCACGCCAACTCGGATCTCTTGAAGCTCGATGCCCCTGCTACGGGCTATCTCCTTGATTTCTTCGAGGGGGATGATCAAGTTCCTCTGAATGTCGTAGTTGAGAGCTCTTAAAGGAGAAACGTAGACGCAGTAGACCTTGTTCTCCAGCTTGTTCTCTCGGGCGAGCTTGAAGAGCTCGCTGATGATTGCTAAGAAGGCAGCGAGCGTCTTTCCGGATCCCGTTGGAGAGGCTATGAGAACGTTTTCGCCCCTCAAAACATGAGGGATTGCCCTTCGCTGAGGTGGAGTGGGCTCGGGAAATCTGCTAAACCACTCCGCCACCACGGGATCCAGCATGGAGAGAAGCTGCTCCTTAGTGAGCATGAGCTGGAAGCCCCCGAGCCCACTCCCAACGAGAAAACTTCTACGGGAGAATAAAAACTTGAGGCAAAGAGGAAGAAGAGCGGAGAAGTAGAAAGCTAGCCTTGCACGTAGGATTCGGTGGGTGGGACCTTCACTCCAAGGGCTTCAAGGATCTCAAGGAACTCCTCATCGGTGAGGGCTGCCTTCTTCCTTATGGAGGTCTCCGCCACCATCAGCAGGATGTTAGGTAGCTTGGATTCATCCACGGGCAAGTTAAGCTCCTGCATCTTGAGGATCACGTTTACTGGTCCGCTCTTCTTGCTGAGAGCTGTTTTAACTCCTGGGAAGCCTACTAGGTCCCATCTGAACGGGAATGCCAGTGTATAGTCTCCTGACTCCTTGGCCTTGGCGTACCATAGCCCGGCTTGGGCGGATTCCACGGAGAAAATGTTGTCGCCGACCACTGGCTTATTGGGCGCAACCTTAACTCCTGAAGCCTCTTCCACTACTTTCGAGACGTTTCTCAGCTCTTCAAGCTTCAAGTTCACATCAACTCCTAGGAGCAGCTTGGCGCCTAGCACCACCTCAGCTAGCGGCGCATTGCCAGCTCTTTCGCCTATGCCGTTCACGCTCACATGGACTGCCTGTGCTCCTCCAGCAATGGCCGCTAAGCTATTGGCTGCTGCTAAGCCGAAGTCGTTGTGGCAGTGGGCTTCCAGAGGCTTAGAGGAGATTTCGGAGAGCTTCCTGAAGAGATGGAAGGCTGCTTGAGGTAGGAGGACGCCATAGGTGTCTGAGAGAGCTATCGAGTCAGCTACCCCTTCCACTGTTTTGATGACCCTCTCTAGGGTTTCTAAGTCGCTTCTACTGGAGTCCACGCAGAGGAAGGTTACATGCAGCCCTCTGGATTTGGCATGCTCACCTACTTCTACAGCCTTCTCAAGGAAGCCCTCTAAGCTGCCCCCGTAGAGCTTCTCTGCTGCCTGCTTACTGGTGGGGAGCTCGATGGTTACTCCCCAGCTGTCGAGATCTGCAGCTACATCCACATCAACTTTATTGAGTCTACACCAGCTGACGAGCTTCACCTTTATCTTGGCAGCGTTTAGGGCTCTTAGGACGTCGCGATCGTCCATGGAGATACTGGGAATCCCTACCTCCACCCTGTCAACGCCCAGCCTCTCTAGAGCCCTAGCAATTCTGAGCTTTTCATTTTTAGTGAAAATGACGCCAGCTTGTCCCTCGCCATCCCTCATGGTTACATCGTGCACGATCAGGGTTTTAGGCGTCTTGAATTCTCTCCGGACTTCTTCTGCAAAGTTGAAAGGGCTTACAAACCACATGTCGGTTTTCCAGCTGGGAGCCATGCTTGTACCTCCAGAAGTGCGTGTTTAAAGCCGGATACAAGGATGTCCTCTTTAAACTTTGCTATAACTTTACTAGATTGCCAACGCTTAGCAGCTAACAAGAATTCTTCACCTTGGAGACCGCGCTGCTGGCCATTTATCGTCAGAAGGTATAATTCGATGAAAGTTCTATAGCTATCCTACGATAGCTTCGGGAGTTCAGCTGGGAGGACTGCTGGTGCCCGAAGAGAAGTGGCATGCTTTGCCAGTCGAGGAGGTACTTTCTAAGCTTGGGGTTAGCGTTGAGGAAGGGCTCAGCGTCGGCGAAGCTGAGAGGAGGCTGCGGAGCTTCGGTCTAAACGAGCTGCCTCGCGGCAAAAGAAGAAGCTTGCTTCACATGTTTGCGGGGCAGCTCTACAACGCCTTCATCATAGTGCTACTCATCGCAGCTGCCATTGCAACCGCTCTAGGAGAGACCTTGGAGTCGACAGCCATAGTGGCCATAGTGCTCATGGCGGCAGTGCTCGGGACGTGGCAAGAGTTCAAGGCGGAGAGAACCTTGGAGAGGCTTAGAGAGCTGATGACGCCTAGAGCTAAGGTGGTAAGAAGTGGGAAGAGGCTTGTGGTCGATGCTAGGCATCTAGTTCCCGGGGATATTGTGATCTTGGAGGCTGGCGATCGCGTACCAGCTGATGTCAGGTTGGTAGAAAGCCGAGAACTATACTTAGATGAATCCTTGCTCACAGGAGAAAGCAAGCTTGTGGAGAAGAGAGCAAACATTGTGGTAAAGCCTGATGCCCCCATTTTTGATCGAGTTAACATGGCATTTATGGGTACTCATGTGATTAAAGGAAAGGCGCTAGGAGTGGTTGTAGCCACTGGAGCAAAAACGGAGACTGGAAAAATCGCTAAGATGGTTGCTGAGGTAGAGGAAGAGGAAACGATGATTCATAGGCAATTGAGGGACTTAAGCGGGAAGCTGCTCATACTCTTTGGAGTGCTCTGCGGAGCTCTCTTTGGAATTCTCGTGATGTTCAATGGCTTCACTCAGCGGGTTTTAGTTGATGCGGGAATGACCTCCATAGCGCTAGCGGTTGCAGCTGTCCCAGAGGCTCTTCCAGCCATAGTCACTCTGACACTGGCACTAGGCGTGTGGAGAATGGCTGGTAGAAACGCCATTGTAAGGCGAATGGCGGCTGTTCATACACTAGGCTCTGTTGAAGTAGTTTGCTGCGATAAGACTGGTACCCTTACAGCTAACGAGATGACCGTGGTTAAAGTCTATACGCCCAGAGGCATTTACCGGGTCACCGGGGTGGGATACACCATTAGAGGAGAGGTTATTGACGAGAAAGGTAACCCGGTCATCTTGGAGAGGCATCCTCATCTGAAGAGGCTGGCTTACACGGCGATCTTATGCAATGACTCGAGGATAGAGACGGCTGGGGATAGAGCAAAGATAGAGGGGGATCCCACAGAGGCGGCGATACTGATCTTTGCAGCCAAAATGGGTGTGAAAATAGAGTCCATCAGGAAAAGGTATGCTAAGATGGGGGAGATCCCCTTCAGTTCTGAGCGCATGTACATGGCAACTCAGCACACGCTTGGGAAAGGGCGCTCTGTAGTATGCATGAAGGGCGCTCCTGAAGCAGTGCTTCCACGCTGTTCAAAGATGCTAACCGAGTATGGCGAAGCTAAGCTGACCGCTGAGAAGCGAAGGGAAATCGAGCAGGAAGCGCTGAGAATGATGAAAGAAGGGCTTCGCGTGCTTGCAGTGGCCTACTGTGAGGGGGGAGGGCTGGATAGGCTGGAGGATATGGTTTTCCTCGGCCTTCTGGGAATACATGACCCTCCACGGGAGGGAGTCAAGGAGGCTCTGAAGAAGAGTTGGAAAGCTGGCGTAAAGGTTGTCATGATTACGGGGGACCACAAGGAGACCGCGATGGCTGTGGCAGAAAGCCTTGGCATGAAGTGCGATGAAGATCAGGTTGCCTTGGGGGATGAATTGGAGAAGCTTAGAGAGGAGGAGTTAAGCAAGCATCTGGATAGGCTGGTGGTTATAGCTAGGGCGGTTCCGGAGCTGAAGATGAAGATTGTAAGAGCCTTCAAGAGGCGGAAGTGCGTAGTAGCCATGACTGGAGACGGCGTGAACGACGCTCCGGCCTTGAAGGCTGCTCATGTGGGCATAGCCATGGGACGAAGGGGCACTGAAGTTGCTAAGGAAGCTGCAGATATAGTGCTTGCCGATGACAACTTCAGCAGCATAGTCGCAGCAATAGAGGAGGGGAGGACCATCACTGACAACGTGAGGAAGGCCACAGTCTACCTTCTAGCCGTGAGTTTCACGATACTCTTCATAGTTTTCATAGCAGCGGTGTTTATAACTCCAGGGGTGAGCCCCCTAACTCCTCTTCAGATTTTGCTCATTAACTTGATACTTCAGGGGCTTCCAGCAATAGCTATCGCCTTTGACTCGCCTTCGCCTAGAGTTATGGAAAGAAAGCCAGCGCCTCTAGGGGAGAGCATTATGAGGAGAAAAGACTGGCACTCCGTCTTCATCACAGCTGCCGTTATCTCGGCGGTTACTCTAGCGATTTACGTTCACTCCCTGCAAACCGCCGACTTTGAAGCGGCTAGACTTCAAGCATATTTCCTAGCTGCGATAGTGCCTCTAGGGCTCTTAGTTTCAGTGAGAAAAGCCTACGACACCCCAGTAACGTCAAATAGTTGGCTTGCCTTAGCGGTTCTCATCTCAATTCTGGTATTCGCCGCCACTGTGTGGGTGAGGCCCCTGGCTGTGACCTTCGGTATAAAGGCGCCACCTACTCCCACAGTTATAGGCATAACGCTTGCCTTTACGGCTGCAATCTGCTTGATGGGGCCTCCACTCAAGCTTATTCTTAGAGCTGGAGAAAGTTAAATGCGAAAAGTATTAAGTGCAAGAGCTTACGAATTAAAAGGCTGAAAGTGCTTTTGGAGCGTAGAGGCTATGACTACCACAGCAGTTGTTGAGAAAAAGCCCAACATAGTTCTTAACCCGAAGCTCTGCGTCTTCTGCAAAACATGCGAGATTGCATGCGCAGAAAGGCATGAGAAGACATACGTGTATGCCCCTAGGCTGCGCATTGTAAGAAGAGGACACGCAAGCCTGCGACTTCACACATGCATCCGATGCCCCCAAAGGTACTGCATAGACAGCTGCGACCGAGGAGCCCTGAGCTACGCTAATGGCAATATAGTGGTGGACTTGGAGAAGTGCGATGGCTGCGGAGCTTGTGTGAAAGCGTGTCCCTTTAAGGGCATTACTCTCCACCCATCAACGGGAAAAGCTATCGTTTGCGATTTATGCGGAGGGGACCCAGCTTGTATAAAAGCATGTCCCGTGGGAGCGCTCAGCTTAAAGTGGATTGAGGAGAGGAGGGGATAGTACATGGCTGTTGAGAAGTATGGAGGCTACGCTGGAAAAATACTCATCGTTAACTTGACAACGAAAAAGGTGCACGTTAAGGAGCTATCGGATGGCTTTGTGAGAACCTACCTTGGAGGCAACGGCTTCGCAGCGAGGCTTCTCTACGATATGATAGATCCGAGGGTTGACGCATATGACCCAACTAATGCCATAGCCTTCATGACAGGGCCTATGCAAGGCACTACAATGCCTACAGCTGGTAAATACTATGTTGCTAGCAAATCGCCACTAACAAATGGATATTTTGATAGTGTGAGCGGAGGGTTCATAGGCTTTCTCATGAAGTATGCTGGGTACGACGGAATAGTAGTTACTGGAAGAGCGGATAAGCCAGTATACCTCTATGTGCATGGCAAGGGAGAGGTGGAAATTAGGGATGCCAGCCACCTCTGGGGCAAGATGACCTCTGAAACTCAGCAAGCAATAAAGGAGGAGATCGGCGACCCCTTTGCTATGGTTAGTGCGATAGGTCCAGCTGGCGAGAATCTAGTGCGGTATGCGTGCATCATCACTGAGTATAGAGCAGCAGGAAGAGGCGGTATGGGGGCAGTGATGGGAAGCAAGAAGCTTAAAGCGGTAGCCGTGGGGAGTGATGGAACCCAGGAAGTGAAAATTGCAAACTGGGAGAAGTATCAAGAATTCCTAGAATGGCTTAACGAAGAAATTAAAAAGAACCCGGCTACTGGCAAAGGGCTGCCCACCTACGGAACACCGATTCTCGTCAAGTCGATAGGAGTACAGTTTGGAGCAATGGGTACCAGAAACCACCAGTTTGAGTTCGACCCCAACTTTAACTATGAGAACATTTCAGGAGAGAAGCTTAACGCAGAGTACCTAGTAAAGCACATGGCATGTCCGCTATGCCCAATAGGTTGTAGCAAAGTCTTCAAGGATACAAAAGGAAAATGGAAGGACGCACAATCAGAAGGACCTGAATACGAGACGCTCTACGCCTTTGGCTCCATGTGCTATATTGACGACTTAGGAGCTATCATTAAAGCTGACGCGCTTTGCGATGAATATGGCTTAGATACGATCTCTTATGGAGTTACGCTCTCCTTCTTGATGGAGTGCTATGAAAAAGGGTTGATCGACGACAGCTTCACGGACGGCATTAAACTGAATTTCGGCAATGACGACGCACTTGTAAATCTCGTTGAAAAAGTTGCCTTAAGGCAAGGTCTTGGAGATAAAGTAGCTGAAGGCAGCAAGAGATTAGCAAGGTTGATAGGGCAAGGATCAGAGCAATTCGCCATCCATGCGAAGGGGTTAGAAATACCGGGCCACTCTGCCAGGGCTCTAAGAGGCATGTCCCTAGGATATGCTACTGCAACTAGAGGTGGGAGCCACCATGACCCTAGACCGACAGGCGAGTATGCGGGAGCCTCGGACAGAACAGCAGTAGAGGGCAAGGCTGAGTGGGTTATAGGGACTCAAAGGTTCACGTTACTTGGAGACTCCATGGTGATCTGCCACTTCCTCGAGAGAGTTCTAGGCTACACGCCTACAGAGCACTATGTGAAAATGATCAACGTTGTCACAGGATTTGACTGGAGCTTCGAAGAACTTATTGCTTACTGCGATAGGATCTGGGCGTTAGAGCGCTGCTTCAACATAAAAGCGGGTATGAGAAGAGTTGACGATACTATTCCTAGGAGGTTCCTCACTGAGCCCATACCGGAGGGGGCGTCTAAGGGCATGTACACTGATGAAGCCACTCTCAACAAGATGCTCGATGAGTACTATGAGCTGAGAGGCTATGACAAGAAGCTCGGCATACCCAAGAAGGAGACCCTGCAAAAGCTAGGCCTCGCAGATGTAGCAGAGGATCTCGAAAAGTACATCTATGCATAGAGGGCTGAAGCTCACCCCCTCTTTTTTGCTCTCTACAAGCACTAAGTCTTGATTTCAAAGAAAGCGGTCGCGTTTCGAAAGGTGATTTCAGCCACCTTCTCGATGGATATTCCTTTTATCTCTGCTATCTTCTCGACGGCATAGTGAAGGTTTGCTGGCTCATTTCTACCTGGTTTAGGTCCCAGCACTGGGCTGTCCGTCTCAACCATGAGGCTCTCCAGAGGCAAGTGCTTCACAAGCTTCTGCTTCTGCTGAGAGTAAACGACGGAGGTAGGTATCGAAAAGAAGAAGCCTCTAGAAGCAGCTTTAATAGCATAGCCCACCTTGCCATCGAAGGCATGCATCAACACTCGCTCGACACCCTCAGCTAGAAGCTGCTCTACAGCGTACTTACCAGCGCTTCGTGAATGTACAACAAGTGGGAGATCCAGCTCGCGGGCAAGGGAAATCCAGAAGCTGAAGATCTTATGCTGCTTCTCCTTTCTATCCCTCTCTACCACCTTGTGAAAATCCAGCCCGACCTCACCTATCGCCACTAGCTGATCCCTATTCCTCTTGATGAACTCGGCAACTTGTAGAACAGCCTCCTCATTGAGGAGGCATGGATCTAAGCCAGCTGAGTGATAGAGCACTCCACGATGCCTTTTGCAAAGCTCAGCGGTCTTCAAAGCCTCCTCTAACGATTGACTCGAAGTGACGATCGCTACAACCCCGGAGTCTAAGGCTCTCTTAACAACTTCATCGCAATCTCGGTCGAAGCACGGATCAGCTAGATGGCAGTGCACATCTATCAGCTTCATAGCGGAAACCCCTCAAGCGCGGTTTGTGAAGGCTACCAATGCAATAACTCTTAAATGTTCTTAGATTCTAAGATGCAGTGTAAAAGAAGCTTAGAGATGGCTATGGAGGGTAACTTGTGGGTAGAGCTAAAGTCCTAATAGCCTTCGCCGTCCTCGGCTATCTGCTAGGTGTAGGAGCCTACTACCTCTTCCGCTATCTAGAGCCATACTTGAGGCAGATACCATCAACCATCCTCTGGGAAGGATGGTTTATCTCAGGAGTTTTGGGAGCAATTTTAGCAGTACTCCTTGTCATAGCATGGGCTTATCTTTCCTCAGAGAGGTGAGAGAAGCTCCTTCTCCTCTAAAGGCTGTACTACAAGGCGATACTGTAGAAGCCAAGTTCCCTCACGCTCATCAAAGGAGCTCTTCAAGTGGAAGATGTTATAGCCGAACTCCTCTAAAACACCTAACATGATCAGCCCTATGGGAGATGGAGGGACAGGCAACTCTCTGAAGGCAGCTTCCCTGTAGATGGCGGGAAGATCACCTCTCACCTCCAGCGTTAGCAGCTGAGAGGACTTATCGTAGCTGATGTTAACGGGTACTCCATCGTAGATGGTGAAGAAGGAGGCTAGAAGCTTCAAAGTTTCCTCTAGAGTTGGTCCTATCAGCTTGAGCTTCTCCTTTTGATCAAGATACTCGAGAAGCCGCTTCCCTGTTGCCTTGAAGACCTCGAAGGAGAAGCCGTTCTTAGCGCCGTGAAGAGCTTGGTAGGTGCTCATCACCATAGCTTGGGAAAAGAGCAGCATCGCCTCACTCATCCTAGGCTTGAAAGATAGCCAATGGCTCTCCAAAATCGAGAGCATCTGCTTAGCTGGTCTAGAGCGCTGAGATAGAGATCTGAAGAGGCTTTCAGCGAAGTTCACTGTGAAATCATGGGAGAGCAGAGCTCCTACATAGTCGGTCTTCATGTCAACCCATCGGCTCTCCCTCTTAAAGAGGAGGAGTTCTCTTCCATCCACGAGGCATAGGTTAGTGCTCACCGGATAGTCTACATACTGCACCTCAAGAAGCTCAGAAAGCAGACGCAGCTTATCTAGGCTTTCTCCAGAGAAATCAGTGAGACTTGAGTATACCGCAACGTGCACCTCCCGGGAGCGGCTCATGAGGCGAAGGAGCACCTCATTATAGTACTTGTTGTTTAAAAGAAGAGCTATGCCATCCTCTCTAAGTAGAAAGCACACCTCCTCTCCAGCGCTGGAAACCAGCTCTCCTATTTTCGAAGCCACCTTGGCTTCACTCTTAATCACCCAGAACTCGTGCTTCTCAGCAGCCTCTCTAACTTTGCTGGCGCGGTGAAGCCGATTAAGCTCCACTACAGCCTTCTTCAGCTGCTTTATCTCGGCTTCAAGAGGTTTCAGCCGCTCGGCGAGGATCTTGTCTGGGGGATTGGCCTTAGCTTTTAACGGCTTTTCGGGCAAGAGGCTTACAAGCTGCCACTTGGCGAGATGTTGGAGGGCAGGGTAAATCTTGGTTCTCGGCACACCACTCATCACGGTGATTTCTTTGACTGAGAGAGGCCCGTTGGAGAGGAGTGTTATATAAATCATGGCCTCGTACTCTGAGAGACCGAACTTCATAAGTGCATCCACTAGCGGTCCTTGGTCGCGCGATAGTAACGGCACTGATTGTCACCGCGGTGACAGACTCTGCGGTGACAACCTTTCTGGTTACACCACATATTTAAGGCTTACACACCCCGCAAGCCTCTGAGAGGTGGAGTTGTTGGGCAAATTCTTAGAGAAATGGGAGACGAGACCATCGACGAGCGTTGGCACCAAGGTGAAGGAAGCACTTAGACCTCCGCCGCCTCTTAAGCCTAGGCTGGAGGCTGCCATTAGAAGTCTACAAAGCCAGATTAACAAGCTGGACATGGCTCACGCCAAGCTGATGGATAGGGACAGGCAGCTCTTCGCTAAGATCGTCGAGGCCTACACGAGGCATGACATGGACCACGCCAACGTCTACGCCAATGAGCTGGCGGAAATAAGGAAAATGGCTAAGATGCTGATGCAGTCGAGGCTTGCACTGGAGCAGATTGTGGTTAGGCTATCCACTGTTAAGGATCTAGGAGACATTGTAGTCACACTTGCTCCAGCACTTGGCGTAGTCAGAGATGTCAAGCAGGGTATCACCACCGTTCTCCCCGAGGCTGAGAGGGAACTCGGGGAGATTGGCAGTCTACTTAGTGGCATCTTAGTGGATGCTGGACAGATGGGTGGGCTCACCATCAACTTCGGAGCTGCCAGCGAGGATGCTCAGAAGATCCTAGCCGAGGCTGCTGCTGTCGCCGAGCAGAGAATGAAGGAGAAGCTTCCAGAGCTTCCGGCCTCGCTGCCCTCCATTGAGGGGAGATCTGAGCTATAGGAGGCTCAAGGGGTATGCCCACCCCTCCCCCCTCCCCCTTTTTCTGG